>JAFSOW010000071.1 GCA_017443165.1 Acidaminococcaceae bacterium
GGTCCATCCGTTTGCCCAGGGACTCCGCCAGCAGCTGCACATACCAGGCGCCAAGGCACTGCAGGGTATCACCATAACCCATCAGCACTTCAATATCCGCTCCCAGTTTTTCAGCAGCCAAATATTTCAGGGCCGCATTCAGCAACGCAGGATTGTCCGCCCCTTCGGTTGCAAGGCACAGTTCCGACATCTCCCGGGCGCCTTCCAGCAGGGCGCGGATATCATAGCCTAACGCGGCGCACATCAGAAGACCGGGATTGCTTAAGATGCAGAAACGCCCGCCGATCCCTTCCGGGATACTGAACGCCGGCCAGTTGTTTTCCTGCGCCAGCCGGAACAGCAGGGACTCTTTCGGATCAAGACCGGTCACCGCCGTCACATCGATGGTAAACCATTCCGGATGCGCTTTCATGTAGTTCAGCAACGCAGCGAAACTGGTCAGCGGTTCCATGGTGGTACCGGATTTGGAAATCGGCACCAGCTGGATATGCAGCGGATGTTTTACGTGCTGCGCCTGCAGTGTCAGCTGGCGCATCAGGCCCTGTAAAGCCACTCCGTCCACATTATTGCCTGCAAAATAAATCTGCGGATACCCGTTGCGTTCTTTTTTCGGCAGCTGGTTCCAATAGGGTTTTGCCGCCAGATCAAAAATTACCTTATCCCCCAGATAGGACCCGCCGATACCGATAAACACCGCCGCATCTACGGAATCTTTCCATGACGCTCCCAGTTCTTCGAGACGCTTTACCGAAGCTTCGTCGTTCGGGTTCCCTTCCGCAAGATAGGCCTGACGCGGAAAATAAACATGTTCCGGCGTCCCGTCCTTGGAAAGATGCGCTTTGGAAAAACCTTCGCTGCGTATCGCCCGTACCGCTTTTACGGCCTGCTCCATGGCAGGCTGCAATGCCTGCAGCGCTTCTTCCGTAACCCGGCCTTCCCCAACCAGGTTCTGATACTGAAACCGGAATCCTTCCCTGATTCCTACACAGCCAGTCAACTTCATCCTCTCTCCCTCCAATTCTTTTTATATATTTTTTGCATTCAACGTATATTTTCAACCGAACCGCAAAAAGCAATCCCTTTTACCGTTTCCGCGCCTGCTTCTTTCAGCGCAGCCGCAGCAGCGGAAAACGTGGTGCCTGTCGTAAAAATATCGTCCGTCAGCACGATTGATTTACCACGGACATCACAGGTCACTGCAAAACAGTCCTGCAGGTTACGCCTTCTTTCTTCCGGAGACAGTCCGTACATAGGCAACGTCTTCCGGGTCCGGCAGAGGGTCTGCGTCCAGATTCCCCCAAATTTCTGTGCCCGGGAGGAAAACAGCGCTTCAGGCAGGTCAAATCCGCGTTCACGCAAGCGTCCGCTGTCTGTCGGTATTCCGCTCCACAGCCAGGATCCGCATTTCCTAAGGCAAATGTCTTTTTGACAGGTTGCCAGGCTATCTTCTTTTTGACAGAAGGCCTGAACCGTATTTTCTCTATTATACTCTCTTTCTGCATTGCACGAAGTTTTTCCTGCATCCGCCAAAAAATTCGTAACAATCCTCTGTCCGGACAAATCCGTCAAAAGCAGTTCCGTTTCTTCAGACAGCCGGTCCATCAACTCTTTATCCCGCCCAAATTTGATTTTATGAATTGCTTCTTTAATATGGTTTTCATATGCAAAAAAGAACAGGACTCCGTCCAAACCGTCCATGGGCGGAAATGCTTTCATCTGCAAAAGTCCTTTCCTGCACTCACGGCACAGGAAACCTGCTTCGATTTCCACACTGCAGCCGTCACAGCAGCGCGGAAGTACCAGCTCCTTTATTAACCGGAAAAACAGTATACTCTCCCTCCTTCACGTATTGGCCCCGTCTATTTGCCGGGAAGCGCACTAACCTGCGAAACTGTTATCCCGCCTGTCATAAATCCCCGCTTTCCTGCAGCCGTTCTTTCAGCAGCGAATAGCGGCGCCTTGTCCGGTCGTTGGCCACAGCAGTCTGCAACGCCGTTTTTGTCCCCACCAGTTCGACTTTTTCCCTGGCCCGCGTCACAGCCGTATACAGCAGGTTCCGCTGCAGCATGATATAATGCCCGGGCACAAGGGCCAGGACAACGCGGGAATATTCGCTTCCCTGGGATTTATGGACACTCATGGCATAAGCCAGCTGCAACTCTTCGCTTTCGCCTTCCCCATAGGTCACATATTCCCCATCCGGACGCTCGGGATACCAGACCTTAACGGTATTTCCTGAAATGTTTTCAATCTGCCCGATATCCCCGTTATAAACATCTTTTTCATAATTGTTGCGGATCTGCATCACCTTATCCCCCACGCGCAGTGCCACGCCACCGGGCTGCCGGATTTCTTCTTTCCGCGAAGAGGGAGGATTGACACGGTCCTGCAGCAGGCTGTTCAGGTTCTGTACACCGCAGGGGCCCTTATGCATCGGGGACAGGATCTGCAATGACTGCCATCCGCCACCTTTTGTTGCTTCCGCATATAAATCCGTAATATATGCAGCAGCCAGTTCCTCGTCCGCAAACTCTGTCAGGGAAAAATCGCTGTCCGCTGCGCACTCCGGAATCAGACCCCTGTTGATGCGGTGTGCATTGCGTACAATCGGACTGACCTCCGCCTGCCGGAATACTTCATGCAGACGGGCTACCGGCATTTTACCGCATTGGATAATATCTTTCAGCACCGATCCCGGTCCCACGGAAGGCAGCTGATCCACATCTCCCACCAGTATCAGGCGGCAGCCTAACGGCAGCGCTTCCAGCAGGTGATAAAAAAGGTAAATGTCAAGCATGGACGCTTCGTCCACAATAACAGCCTGCGCTTCCAGCAAATCGCCGGCATTCTTGCCAAACTCCCCTGTAACAGTATACTCCAGCAGACGGTGCACCGTCTGGGCTTTATCCCCCGCAGCCATCTCCAGCCGCCGGGCCGCCCTGCCGGTAGGCGCTGCCAGCAAAACGGTGCAGCCCGCCCGTTTCAGTACAGAAAGGATGCCCTTGATTATCGTTGTCTTACCTGTGCCGGGGCCCCCGGTCAAAGCAAACACTCCATACTTTAACGAAGAACGGATGGCGTCCTTCTGGGCTTCCGCCAGTTCGATACCGGCTTCCGCTTCCCAGTCGCCGATAATTTTTTCCACATGGACTTTTCCCAGGCTGTCAGGATGGTCCCGCAACGCGCGGAGCATGCGCGCGGTTCCGGTTTCAGCCCGGTACAGGTATTCCGGATAAATAAACCGCTGACCGCCCCAGTCTTCCGTCCGGAGCTGGCCATTGGCAATCATTTTGTGAAAAACGGTTTCCACATCTGCAAAGTCTGTTTGTAAAACCTGTCCCGCATACCGCAGCAATTCTTCTTCCGGGACACAGGTATGCCCGCCGGAAGCAGCCAGCGTTAACGCGTAGCCGATCCCCGCCCGGACACGCTCTTCCGATGCCGGCTCAAAGCCCAGTGACAAGGCGATCCTGTCTGCTGTTTTAAAGCCGATTCCGTCAATATCCGTAATCAGGCTGTAGGGATTCGCTTTGATCCGGGTAATCGCCGTATCGCCATAGGCAAGCTGTAATTTTGCCGCGTAATTGCCGCTTACCCCGTTTTCTTCCAGAAACAGCATCAGTTCCCGTAAATCAGAAATCGTATTGTAGGCTTCGCCGATGCTTTTCGCTTTTTTGGCGCCGATCCCCGAAACTTCCGCCAGACGTTCCGGTGCTTTTCCCAATATGTCCAGCGTGTCCTTGCCGAAATGCGCAACAATACGGGAAGCCATAGCTTTACCGATGCCTTTTACGGCCCCGCTGGCCAGAAAACGCTCCATCCCTTCTGCCGAACCCGGTTTGAGCGACTGGTACCCGGTAACACTGAACTGCCGGCCGAAACGCGCATGCTGCGTCCACTCACCACGGGCCCGTATCATTTCCCCCATAAACGGAGCCGGCCCCTTATATACCGTTGTGACCAGGCCAAGCGAAGCGCACTTTGTCCTGAACACACAAAACTGCCTGTCATCGCTTTGAAATATTATATTTTCGACGGTGCCTTCAATCGTTTCCATGCAAGCCCTCTGCATCTTATTTATTATTGATACTATTATATCACATATGCATATTCGTTTTTATTATACTTTCTTATTTTGACAAGCTTATACACCTCTGTTATAATTATAAAGCACTACACTATTTCAAAAGTAGCAGAAAACACAGAACGGGCAGGGTAATCCGCGCCGGCAGTTTTAAAAAGGAGACTTTATTTTGAAATCAGGATTATTAGTAGCTGCCGACCTGTACGGCTGCGCGGAAGATGCGCTGGTGCAGGAGGCTTTAAAAAAAGTTCTGGAAGATTATGCGGAAAAAAACTCCATGCACATGCAAAGCGTACGTGTAGAACGGGAAAATGAAACCAGTTACGGTATTTACAGCATTTGTAAAGCCGGTCATATCATCCTGCACGTGAACATGGAAAAAGGGTTTGTCGCCATAGACGGTTTTTCCTGCAGCGAAAATGCCGATCCGGAAAAAATGGTACGGGAACTCTGCAGTTTTCTTGCCCCTGATAAAATGAAACTGACCTATGTTGACCGGGGCGATTTCGGCAAAAAGGCTGACATGAAACCGCGGCACCGCAACAAGTCCCGTAAAATTGCCCAGATGCGCAACATGACCAAACGTTTCGGGAAACTTCTGATAAAGCCGAAATCTTTATAAGTGATATGCTCCCAAATCAACAACTATTTATAAATGCAACAGAGCCGGACAGCAATGCCCGGCTCTTTATTTTTGTTTTTATGGTGAAATTAAAAGAAAAATCTCAGAGAAACGCTATGTTCTGTTGCGTCAGTTCCCGCGGTAACTCATAAAAGCCTGGTCCCCGTATTTTACGATCACGTTCCATAAAACGGTGCCCTTACGGATATCCAGCTTATCCACATTGTTAACCATGGCGCTGCCCTGGATCGGCAATATAGTTCTGTTATAAATCACATGATGGACATAATAGAGCTCGGAAGCTTTAACATCAAACTGGATCATGCCTTTTTCATCGGCATAAGCTTCCTGCCCTTTTTCCTTTGTCGTGTTATACAGCATGATAACTCCCGGCAGCGGCGCGTTATCCCGGGTCATGAACTGGAAAACAATTTTCGCCGTACCTTGTTTGCGAATCGCCTGGGCTTCTTTCACATAATGGTTTTTATAAGGATTCTCGTCGCTGGGCGCCGCAAACGCAACCACGGATAATGAAGTGATAAACACCGTCAGCAAACTGACTAACAGCAAAGAAACTTTTTCATGAGAAGACCTCCACAATAATTATTATTCTAAAATGATTGAAAACAGAATAAAAACAGTTCACTGTTCCAATTAACAGGCTCTGTGAAAATTATTATAACACACCGGAACGCAATGAATATGAAAAAAATGAAAACAAATCTTTTCAGTCAGCGATTTCTCCCAAAATCACTTCATCCGTTTTGCCTTCTTCCTGCAGCGCCACTTCAATGGTCTCCTTGCGGGACGTAGGAACGTTCTTTCCTGCATAGTCGGCACGGATCGGCAGTTCCCTGTGCCCCCGGTCAATAAGGACAGCCAGCTGGATGGATTTCGGGCGCCCCATATCGATAAGGGCATCCAGGGCGGCGCGGATCGTCCTTCCGGTATACAGCACGTCGTCCACCAGGACAATATGCTTCCCGGTTACATCAAAGTCAATTTCCGTTCCGTGGATCACCGGATTATAACCCATGGTAGTCAGATCGTCACGATACAGCGTAATATCAAGGGAACCTGTCGGAACCGACACATTTTCAATCTTCTGAATCTCTTCCGCAATCCTCGCGGCCAGCGGTACGCCACGGGTACGGATACCGACCAGGGCCACATTCTCAACGCCCCTGTTCTTTTCGGTAATTTCATGGGCGATGCGGATCAAAGCACGGCGGATGCCATCCGCATCCATTATAGAAGTTTTCTTGACAATGTTCTTCATTTGTTCCACCTCGTAATTTATTTTAAAAAACAAATTTGTCTTTTTATAGGCATCTGACACAAAACAATCCGTATTTTTTCAGAATTCAATATGCCGGAATGATCCCACAACCGTTAACAGAAATGAATCAGTGTTTCCTTAAAACTGTCCGTTATGCAGGCGGGTTAAAATTTTTTGCATGTCCTCCGGCAAAGGCGCTTCAAAATGCATCGGTTTCCCTGTCCGCGGATGGATAAAATCCAGCGTCCGGGAATGGAGCGCCTGCCCTTTTATGGAAAAAGGTGTCTTCATGGGAGAATATTTGGGATCCCCTACCAGCGGGTAGCCCAGATGTTCCATATGGAGACGGATCTGGTGGGTCCGTCCGGTCTTCAGCCTGCACAACACCACGGTAAAGCGTCCAAACCGTTCCAGCACCTCATACTCCGTAATGGCTTCGCGTCCGCCTTCCGTAACCACAGCCATCCGTTTCCTGTCATTTTTGTCCCTGTCCATCCGGGTTTCAATCAGTCCCCTGTCCGCTTTTACATTACCGCGGACAACACACAGGTACGTCCGCTTCGCCGTTTTATCCTGAATCTGTTTGGACAGGGATACATGGGCGTCGTCGTTCTTCGCGACAATCATGATGCCGCTGGTATCCTTATCCAGCCGGTGCACGATGCCGGGACGGATCACACCGTTGATCCCCGACAGATTCCGGCAGTGAAACAACAGCGCATTGACCAGCGTGCCTGTGTAATGCCCCGGCGCCGGATGCACCACCATGCCCCTGGGTTTATTGAGAACAATCACGTCGTCATCTTCATATATGATGTCCAGCGGAATGTTTTCCGGCTCTGCCTCCAGCGGCACAGGCCTGGGCAGTACTACCTGAAAAACATCTCCTGCCTTAACCTTATAATTCGGTTTGATCTGCTTATTTCCTTTGCAGACGCGGCCTTCATTCAGCAATATCTGGACATGGGAACGTGTATTTTCCAGAATCTCAGCAAAAAACACATCCGCCCGCTTTCCGGAATCAGCCCCGTCTGCAGTCACTTCGCGTATATCTTCCGTATCCGGCGCAGCTATATCCGGCTCCTCTCCGGCGTCGTCCCAGACACCACCGGCAACCGGAACATCCGCTTCGTTTAATTGTCCAGAAATCCGTTCAGCAGCATTCCCCATAAAATCAGTCCTACCCCTACGCATATGGCAATATCCGCAACATTAAACACCGGCCAGACACGAAAATCAAAAAAGTCGATGACCTGCCCGGTCTGTGCCCTGTCCCAAAGGTTTCCCAACGTGCCGCCCAGAAACAAAGCCGTTCCGGCGCGTGTCCGCCAGCCTTCCGCCAGAATATCTTTCCGCATCCACCAGATCGCGGCAACAGCCACTATACCGATAACCAGAAAAAACGTCCGGTTATGGGGCAGCATGCCAAAAGCGGCGCCCGGATTCAAAACATACGTAAGATGGAAAATGTTTTCAAAAACGGGAATGCTTTCGCCTTCCGTCATTTTTGAAACCACAGCCAGCTTGGTGACCCGGTCCAGGAACAGCACCAGCAGCGATAACCATAATAAAATCATAGCGGCTCCCAGAATTCTTTTCGGAAACTGCTGCGAAGTTTATCGCAGCAAATCCTTATACAGTATTATAACAAAAACCCCGCTGCCTGTCAGCAGGCAACGGGGCAGCTTCGCATAAATCAGTACATAACTTTGTTGGCAATGACCAGACGCTGAATCTGGTTGGTGCCTTCATAAATCTGCATGATCTTGGCATCACGCATACGTTTTTCAGCCGGATTTTCTTTGGAGTAGCCGTAGCCGCCCATAATCTGCACGGCGTTCGTCGTAACTTCCATGGCGGTATCTGCCGCAAAACATTTTGCCATGGCCGCTTCCTTGGTAAATACAACGCCTTCGTCACGCATAGCGCAAGCACGGTACACCAGCAGGCGCGCCGCGTCGATCTTCATGGCCATATCGGCAACCATTTCCTGGATCATTTCGAAGGAAGCGATGGGCTGGCCGAACTGTTTCCGTTCTTTTGCGTACGCAACCGCAACATCCAGCGCGGCCTGGGCCAGACCGACGGAAACCGCGCCCACAAACGGACGGGCGGAATCCAGCGTCTGCATGGCGATACGGAAGCCCTGGCCTTCACGGCCTACACGGTTGCTTTCCGGAATGACCACGTTATCCAGGATCAGTTCGCAGGTATTGGAGGGGCGGATGCCCATCTTGTCTTCTTTACGACCCACTTTGAAGCCGGGGGTTCCCTTCGGAACGATGAAAGCAGTCAGGCCGCGGATGCCGCCGTCTTTACGGGTATTGGCAAAAATCAGGTAGATATCCGCAATGCCGCCGTTGGTGATAAACGCTTTCGTGCCGTTCAGGGTATAGGTTTTCTTTTCCTTGTCGTGGACAGCACGGGTGGAAACACCGCCGGCATCCGAACCGGCGCCGGGTTCCGTCAGAGCGAAAGCAGCCAGGCCGCCTTCGTTCAGGATATCACACCACATGCGTTTCTGTTCGTCATTGCCTGCCAGCAGCACGGGAGCCGTTGCCAGAGCATTGGCAGCCATGGACGTCGCCACACCGGCGCAGCCTTTTCCCAGCTCTTCATACATCATGGCAACCGTAACGCTGTCCAGACCTAATCCGCCGTATTCTTCAGGAACAATAACATTCAGCAGTCCCATGTCGGCAGCCATTTTAAACAATTCCGGACGGGTCGCGTTTTCCGCGTCCATCTCACCGGCGATGGGAGTAATTTCCTTTGCCACAAACTCGCGCACCATTTCCTGCAATTCGAGCTGTTCTTCCGTAAATCCAAAATTCATTGTTATCCTCCTAAACTACGGCATCTATATTTTTGCCAAGAAAGTCTTTATAAACTGTAAATCCGGTCAATACTTGTAGTATTTTACCATAAGTCTACATATAAGACAACAACCCTGCGAAGAAAATTTCACAAAGTTCACAATAGAAGCAGGTCTCAAGGGCAAAATACACAACTACAAAATCATGCTCCGGCGATTCCCGGCATTCTTTTGCCGGATTGCCGGTTTAATCAATGATGTTCTGCCTGTAATCGTGATACAACGCATAGAGTTCGTCTTTCAGTTTCTGCATCTCCAAAAACTTCGCGGATACCGCGTCGTAATCCCCGGCCTCTATGGCATTTTTAATTTCGGTAAACGTGCTGGTCTCCTTCGCGGAATCTTTCGCCAGTTTATTGCGCACGGCCTGGATCTTTTTCCAGACAGCATTGTCATATGCGGTTCCGTTGCCGGCATCATGCAGTTTCTTCGTTGCCACCACATCGGCCCGGACTTCCGGGATCAGCCGGTTCAGCAGCTCCGTCTTCCAGCGGATCATGGCGCCTTCCGCAAAGGAACGGATCACCGCTTCGCCAAAGATGCCGCCTTCCATGATAACTTTCTTCTTTTCCGGATATTTATCCCAGTTCCGGATGTTTTCCCACACGGTGGCAGGCGGCTCGCCAAAGAGTTTGGCCCGCTCTTCCGCCGTAAAGTCTTCAAACACATCGGCTTCGGTACGGTATTCCCTGTCTTTTTCCAGATAAAAACCCTTCTGTCCGGCCTTTTTGGAAATTTCCTTTTCCAGCTGGGTCAGGGATTTCTTGCTGGTCACACAGGCTTTGATGCCGTCCAGGGCTGCCAGATAGAACGCCGCGATGGCGATATAAGTATTGGTATAGGGGTTCGGGGAACGCATCTCGATGCGGGTCGCCAGCGGATTGTCCAGGTCACGGATCAGGCCGGCCAGAATGGTGCGGTTCCGGGAAGGGATATCCGGGGCAAGGCCCAGAGAAGTGACAATGCACACCGGCGCCTCAAAGCCCGGTTTCAGCCGGTTGAAAGCGTCCGTGGTGGCGGAGATGAAGGGGTTGATGGCCTCATAATTCTTCATGATGCCCATCACAGCGCCATACCCTACCGCGGACAGGAAATCCTTATGCATGTCCGCCGGGGCGAACAGATTGACCACTTTGCCGTTTTTCAGTTTGGCTGCAATGCCCACATGGGTATGCTCGCCGCTGCCGGCCACACCGGGGATCGGTTTTGCCTGGAAAGAAATGTCCAGGCCGTTCTGGCGGAACACTTCCTTGACGATGATGCGGGCCAGAATTTCATTGTCTGCCGTCTGCAGGCCCACATTATATTTCCAGTCTACTTCCAGCTGTTCGTTGATATGGGTCATATGGCCGGAGGAATCAATCTGTCCTTTGACGCCGCCGCATTCTTTATGCCCCATTTCCGGTTCCAGTCCGTACAGCTCCAGCATCTCAATGGTCTGCTCCAAAGCCGTGCGTACATTGCCGCGAGTGCGCTGCCAGTACATCTCCTGCATGACCTGGGAGGAAGACAGGGCCTCGATGGGAGAATTTTCCCGGGGAGATTTCACCCAGAATTCCAGTTCCGTTGCCGTGGTGAAGATCAGATGCGCAATTTCATTCACATCAATGTTCTCCAACCCGGGAATGTGCGGATACTTTTTCAGAAGGGCCAGGATTTCGTCTTCCACATACTGCAGGGATTTCTTCAAAAGAGAACGGGAATCCACGTACTCGCCGTTATGGGTCAGGAAACAGGGCATGCGGAGAGTGCCTACCATGCGCCCTTTTTCGTCAAAATGCTCATAGTTATAATCCACGTACCAGTTTACGTCTTTGTCCACTTCCATATCCACACGGGCGTCGTTCAGGGTGGCGATGCCGGGCAGTACTACGGAAGATCCGTCGGTCTGGGCGGCACTGCCGGTCAGGAACTTGTCAATATCATGCAAAAAAATGTTGACGGGAATCTTTTCATCCGTATCGTTCCCTGCCAGGTCCACGCCCATCAGAGAAACAAACTGCACCTCTTTATGGTCGGCCAATAACTGCAGCAGCGTTTCTTTTGTCTGCTGTGAAGGTTTAATCACATACAGCAATTCATTTTTTCCCATGATATTCCGGCAAAGAGCCGTTTCCCCCCTTTGCGCTGTCTGAAGAGGACAGCAATTTTAACATTATATTTTATTTTAACAAATCCATTCTTAAATGTCTATAAAAGCTGACTGCAACAAAATGTATACATTTTGGTTGCGCGCTAACCTGTTTCAAATATCGCAACTATTGTTAAACGAATCCTTCATGGTTTAAACATTTTTAAACCGACAGACAAACTACGCGCACAATACGGCAATGATTTCTTCCAGGCGGTCGTATTGTCGTCCGCCCAGGCTGATTTCCTCCGCCAGCGTGTCCAGCGCCTGGATTGCGTTCCGGAGACGGCCTTCACTGAAGTTCCGGCCTTCCCTCTGCCACATGCTGATCAGAAACGGCGCCTTATTGGATTCGGCAGCGATCTGGGCGCCAGTACGGCCCAGCCGTTCCCCTTCCTTTACCATCAGGATGCTGCGAAGATGGGAGAGCAGTTTGGCAACCAGCAACGGAAGATACGTGTTTTTCTTTTGTTCCTCAGCCAGCAGCTGCAGCGCCAGCACCATATTTTTTGCCGTGATGGCATTATTCAGGGCAAACACGCCGATTTCCGGCAACGAGGAAAACAGCATATCCACATCCGCCGCGGTCCAGTTTTTCCGGTCTCCTGCATACACGGCAATCTTTTCCACTTCCGCCGCCAGCAGCTGTAAAGGAGGATTGTCCACGGTTGCCAGGTATTCCTGGATGCGTTGCACCGCGCCCCTGTCCAGGCGTCCGCCCCGCTGTTCCGCCTGCCGCGCCAGCCAGGCCGGCAGATACCGGGAATCCACCGGTGAACAGTCCACGAAGGCCGTTTCCTTTTGTAAGAACTTTGTAAATTTCTGCCGCCCGTCCATCTTTTCCGCCTGCAGGATCACGGTACAGAAGTCCGGCACATCCCCCAGCATTGTCTGGAACTGTTCCTGCTTTGAGAGATTCGTTTCCTTTGCTTTTTCTTTTGCTTTTCCCTTCCCGCCGGATTTCGGTTTTTTCCCTTCCGCTTCCGCTTTGGGGGTCAACAGGTCTTTATCCGTAACGAGGATGACCGTCCTGCCGCTGAAAAACGGATAGGTGTTGATCAGGGTGTCCAGCTTTTTCATGTCCGTTTTTTCTTCAAAAACCATGATATCCCTGCTGTCCGGCGGCGTGTCCGTAAAGATGGCGTCCAGCAGGGTGCGGCGGACCAGATCCCGGTAATAGGGTTCTTCCCCCACGATGCAGACCACGGTGGGGATGGTGCCGTTTTCAATTTGTTTGATAAATACGTCCGGGGCAAGGCCGGAGGTTTTTGGTTTCATGGTATGTTTCTCCGATAATAACACAAAGAAAATTATATTTTATTATATCATGAACACTGTTGAATTAAAATTGGTTTTCATGGTAGCGGTAGCTGTACCAGTATAAATTATTTTTGCCAAAAACTACCTTGATCGCACCCAGTTCGTCCGTCCGCAGGGGAATGATATTACAGGCAGCCAGGCGTTCCAATGTGCCTTGTGCCGGATGGCCGTAGCGGTTATGTTTTCCACAGGAGATTATAGCGAAACGTGGCTTAATATGATCAAGAAAATTCGGGGAAGAAGAGGTTTCCGATCCGTGGTGGCTGACTTTCAGCGCATCCGCAGTACGCAATAGCCGCATGGCGTTTTCTTCTGTTTCCATATCTGCGTCACCTGTAAAAATCAGGGAATGTCCGCGGCAAAACAGTTGCAGGACTAACGAAGAAGCATTGGTTTCTGTCGCAGCGGCAGAAGATGTTCCGGAAGACGCTGAGGCAACTACTATTCTGCAGTCTCCCACATTCCACTGTTCGCCTTTTTGCAGTCTGTAGACGTTTGCCTTGTGTTCCACAACTTTCAGCAGCGCCTGCACATCCGCAGACTTTTCCGCCCCGGCTCCCAAAAATACATTCTTTACCGGTAGCCTGGCTGCCACACCGGCCGCGCCCCCGGCATGATCATGTTCGCCGTGGCTCAGGTACAGGGCATCGATTTGTTTTACGCCGAGGTAACGGAGATAAGGCAGCAGCA
>JAFSOW010000072.1 GCA_017443165.1 Acidaminococcaceae bacterium
CCCTTCCCGGTACAGACGTCCCGCTTTTTCCGGTATTTCTGTCAGGGACAGGAGACGGCCGGTGATGTCGCAGTAATCCTGTATGGTGGTTTCCGCCGGGATGGCCTCGATTTCCTGCCACAGCTGCCGCAGTCCTTCGCAGCCTGTTTTCTCCAGTATATCCGCCAGGAATTTTCTGTAATCTGTATAATAGTTAGTTCCGGCAAGCTGTATCACTGTTTCCGTAGACAGTTCCAGAACGATTTTCTGCAGGGGCTGGGTCAGAAATGCAATCCAGCTTTCGGCTTTTTCCCTTCCGTGCAGGGAGACGGTTTCCAAAATGGCCGAAACAAAACGAAAAACAGGGCTCGCCGCCAGGGCTGCACTGTCTTCTGCCTGTACCGGGATTCCGTATTCATCACATAAATCCCGTATCCCGCTGTATTCCTCCATGCGACGGACTACCACGGCAATTTCGGAAGGTTTTAGTGTTTTGCCGCGGAGCTGCTGCTTGATTTCTCGCAACACCGCCCGCATTTCTTCATTTTCGTCGGACAGCTGCCAGATTTCGATGCCCTGATCCGCAGGGACCGGCTGCATTTCCGGACTCCGCAGGTTCCGGACGATATGACGCAGCGAAGCAGCCCGCGCGGAAACCGGGACCGCAGGCAGCCGCTCCGGTGTGGCATATCGCATCAGGTCACCGTAGGTAAACTCCGCCGCCCCGTACAGTTCCGGCCGGCCGGGTTCATAGGGCAGCGCGACCCATAGGTCACAGATCTGGCTGAGCAGCCGGATAATCACCAGCTGCAGTGCGTCAAACCGGTAAAAGCCAGTAAAATAAAGGGCTTTCCATGTTACAGCGCCACCGGCCTTCCGCAATGCGGCCAGTTCTTCTGCCGCCACCCGGTAAAGCCCTGACATATCATATATATTGTTCTGAATAAGGTAAAGCAGATATTCCCTGTAAATTACCGCGATTTCCCGGTCTTTCTGCCGGTACACAGGGGAACGGCCGTCCCAGTGGGCGAATGCGGTTTCAATTTCTTCCGCCGTTGCACCGCAGCTGCCGATCTGTTCCATTAAAGAAACCAGGGAACGGACAAAGCCCTTTTTGCCGGACATTCTGCCAAAATACGGCAGCCTGCCTTCCTCCTGCAACCGGTCCAGTATATCCTGCAGAATCAGTTCCTGGGCCTTCCGGCTGATTTTCCGTACGACGAGCCTCTCATGCAGCTGCGCGCTGCACTGCTCCGCGACCGCGTTGGCCAGGGCGTCGAAAGTTACGGCCCGGATGCCCTGCATACGGGCTTTCTCTACCAGCGCTTCCGAGGAAGCAACCAGCACCGTTTCTTCTAATTTTTCCTGCAGCGCCTTCTGATAAAAAAAATCTGTAACGGTGCTGCCTGAGGGCACACAGAGTAAATGTAACATGTTCCACCTGCCGGTAACTCAGGATTTTCCTTTTCACTGTCTGTTTCTTTAGCTGTCGGTTTTCTCAGCTTGCTGTTTTCTTGCCTTTCGGTTTGCTTAGCGTGCGGTTTTCTCAGCTTTCGGCTTTCCTTTTTTATTTTTTGGTTTATCCTGCTTATCATCCGGGTTATAATGCTGTTCTTCCGGTTTAACATTACCTTCTTCCCGGATCGTAATATTTTCGCCGGTATCCTGGTCCGTCAAAATGATCTTTCCAAGATGCAGTTTATTGTTTACGATGCTGAACGCGTCCGTGCTGACCCTGCCGAAGGGTGTGTCGATGACTGCGTTATAAATGTGAAGTTCCCTGAAACGGTTGGTAAAACGGCCCTCCAGGCTGTTAAAAGGCAGGAAACTGTAACGCCCTTTCCCGGATTTAAAGTCACCGTACGCCAGTATATTTCTGGGATTCCCGTTGCACATCAGCATCAGGTTCAGGTCGACCAGACAGGAAAAGCGCATATCGTTCAACGCACGCATGCTTTGCAGCTTGGTTCCCTCGCCGTAAATATGGTATACGCGGGTATCGATATGGTAATCGCCCCGGGCCCTCAGGTTTCCGCCGAAGACCTTCGCGTTCACATCGGTAAAACGGAACAGGCCGTTGGCATAATTCACATCGCCGATTACATCCGTAAAATTCAGCGCCGGAATATGCAGCTCCTTCATTTTGGCAGTGCCCCGGCCCTTTGGTCCGGTAACAGGGCCTTCCATTCTGGCCGCTACCGTCATAAAATCATGGACATTCATGCCAAAACCCAGAGAGGAAGGATCCACATCCCGAAACGAAACATCCAGTTCCAGCTCAGGATCAGCCTTTTTAAAATTAATATCACCGTAGACAGACAGGCCGCCTCCCCGCATAGTTCCCCCGAACCTGCCGGTAGACAGGTCGATATGGGACATTCCGGAGTTGTTCAGAGCCAGCTTCATATTTACATTGTTCAAAATGTAATGACGTTTTCTGTAACGGGCTTCCAGCCGGCAATCCTCTAACACGATCTCTGATCGCAGTCTCTTGCCTTCAGGATTAAAATTGATGCCGTCGTCATCATAAAATTCAGTATATGTTTCCTGCTCTGGTTCTTCTGTTTCCGGTTTTATTTCCGGCTTTTTTTCTGCGGTTGTTTCTGTTTTTTCATTAGACAGCGGAAATGCCTGCTGTTTCTGATCCAGGAAATCAACCTGCATATTCTCATCAAAGCGCACAGAGATAACGGCGTTTTTCAGGGTAAGCTGCTGGATCGTAGTGGATTTCACATGGCGTGTTACAATATCCCAGGGGCGTACGTGGAAGCTTCCCTCCGGTACCTGCAGGACCAAATCTCCGTCCGGTTCTTTCCAGACCAGGTTTTCAAAGCTCACGTCACCGCCAATATGGCCCATAATCGATTCAACCGTGATGGTTCCCCGCAGCATGGTCTGCTTTTCCATTTCATAATTGAAAATTTTAGCTGCGGCACGGCTGGCAAGATGTGCCAGGAGAACGAAGCTGATCATCCCCACCAGGCAGATACCGACCAGGATTCCGATTCCCCGTTTTACATTTTTTGACAATAACATATCCGGCAATTTGATATTCATATATTTCCCCTCAACCGGTCAGGAAGTTTTGCGGATAGTATCCCTGCTCATCGCAAACCGGTTTTCAACACGGCGCCGTTTCAGATTTTCGCCCCGTGTTTCCGTTTCCATTCTTTGATCTGCCGCAGCCGTTCCTTGTAGCGTGCTTCGAAGCCTTCTTCCGTAGGCTGGTAGTAAGTCTTACCCAGCAATGAATCCGGCAGGCACTGCATGTTAGTCAATTTATCCTCTGTATCGTGGGCATACTGATAGCCTTTGCCGTAGTTCAGGTTCTTCATCAGTTTTGTCGGCGCGTTGCGGATCACCAGAGGCACCGGCTCCGCGATCATGTTCAGGGCATCCACCCGTGCTGTGTTATAGGCCACTTCCATAGCGTTGGACTTGGGCGCCAGAGACATGTACACCACGGCTTCCGTCAGGTGCACCGTGCATTCCGGCATGCCGATAAAGTGACAGGCCTGATAGGCCGCCACGGCGATTTCCAGGGCTTTGGGATCCGCCATGCCCACGTCCTCGCTGGCGAACCGGGTCACCCGGCGGGCCACATACAGGGGATCCTCCCCCGCTTCCAGCATCCGGGCCAGCCAGTACACAGCCGCGTCCGGGTCGGAGTTGCGCATGCTTTTATGCAGCGCGGAGATTAAATTGTAATGCTCTTCCCCGTTTTTATCGTACAACAGCGACTTTTTGGAAATGCACTGCTCCAGTATCTCTTTGGTTACAATGACTGTTTCTCCCTGCATATCCCCGTTCAGTATTACCATCTCCAGGGTGGAAAGGGCTGACCGGGCATCCCCGTTGGCAAAATGGGCGATCAGGTTCAGCAGGTCATCCGAAATTTCGATTTTCTGCCCGCCGAAGCCTTTGGGACTTTGCAGGGCATGCTTCAACATCTTCAGCAGATCCTCCGCTGACAAAGGCTGCAGCACGAACACACGGCAGCGTGAAAGCAGTGCGCCGTTTACCTCAAAGGATGGGTTTTCGGTAGTCGCGCCGATGAGGATGATGCTGCCTTTCTCCACAAAGGGGAGAAAGGCGTCCTGCTGGGCTTTATTGAAACGGTGGATCTCGTCTACGAACACGATGGTCCGCTGGCCGATCTGCCGGTTCTTTTCCGCTTTTTCCATGACGATACGGATTTCTTTGATACCGCTGGTCACGGCGGAAAAATTAATGAACACCGAACGGGTCATCCGCGCGATGATCTGGGCCAGCGTCGTCTTTCCCACTCCGGGCGGGCCCCAGAAGATCATGGAGGAGATCCGGTCCTGCTCGATCATGCGGCGCAACACCCTGCCCCTGCCCAGCAGATGCTCCTGCCCCACGTATTCTTCTATTATTTCCGGCCGCAGACGGGCGGCCAGGGGCTGGCTCACCAGGTCGTCAAAAATGCCTGCCTGTTCCATTGTCGTCGCCTCATTGTCTTACTTATCATCAAAACAACTGTTCGCATTTGATTGTATCATATTCATGAAAAAAAGTAAAGGAAGTGCTGAACGCTCAGCACTTCCCTTGGATGTCTGTTATCAGAACGCGGGAACGACCGCGCCTTTGTATTTGTCTTCAATGAATTTCTTCACTTCGGGGGTCTTCAGGGCCTTGGCAAGCTTCACCAGTTCAGGACGTTTCTCGTCGCCGGTGCGTACCGCGATTACATTGGCATACGGGGAATCCTTTTCAATGAACAGGGAATCTTTCACCGGGTTCAGTTTTGCTTCCATGGCGAAGTTGGAGTTAATAACTGCCAGGTCGGTGTCGTCCAGGGCACGGGGCAGCGTAGCGCTTTCCACTTCAATGATCTTCAGGTTTTTGGGGTTCGCTGCCAGATCGTTAGGCGTTGCGGTGATGCCCTTGCCGTCTTTCAGTTTCAGCAGGCCCGCTGCTTCCAGAAGCATCAGGCTGCGGCCGCCGTTGGTCGGATCGTTGGGGATCGCCACTTTGGCGCCGTTGGGCAGGGATTTGATATCTTTGAACTTCTTGGAATAGCATCCCATGGGTTCGATATGGACCTTATCCAGCACTGTCAGTTTCAGGTTGCGTTCCTGACAAGTCTTCTCCAGGAAAGGAACATGCTGGAAGAAGTTGGCGTCCAGTTCCTTATCCGAAAGGGACAGGTTGGGTTTTACATAATCCGTAAACTCGATGACCTGCAGGTCTACGCCTTCTTTAGCCAGCTGCGGTTTTACAAAATTCAGCAGCTCCGCATGGGGTACCGGAGTCGCCCCGACTTTTACAACGATTTTTTTGCCGCTGTCTTTCGGTGCGTCCGTCGCAGCCTTTTTGCCGTCGCCGCCGCAACCCAGCATCAGCATGGATGCCATCGCTACAGACAGAATGCCGTAAACAAATTTTTTCATGTTTCCCACTCCTTCATAAAATAAAACTGTCGTATGTGGTTCAGGGAAGCACCGGTTCATACGTCTCCAAGACGGTTCGTTCAATACTTCCATAAATTATACCCATCCGATAGGAATATATTAAATTCCTTTTCATTTTTTGTCAAGTTAGAGAGCTTACGATGCAAAGGTCTGTGTACAAGGACTAGTCAGAACTGATATAGCCGTTAATCCCACTCCAGAATAGTACGGACCTTCTCCAGCAGAAATCGGGCCATCTTTTCATGCCCGCTGGCCAGCGGATGCACCCCGTCCAGGAAGTCAGAGCCGTCCAGCAGCTGCCCCTGTTCATTTAAATCAATAAAATATACTTTTGTGTCGCCTTCAGCCCGCAGTTCTTCCACTGCGCCGCTCATCCCCGGAACCGCCTGCCGGCTGGTTACAATGTTGGCGGGCGTCACACAGAAGATGACGGAATCGGGCCTGAACTCCCGCAGTTTCAAAATCAGGTTTTTGTACTGTCTTTTGAAATAGATGTCCGTGGGACGGTGCTCTGCATCGTTGAAGTCGTTTTCTCCATAGGCCAGGATTACCAGATCCGGATCATCCATGCCGCTGCTCCATCGGGGTTCGATCTGTGTGTAAAAGGCCCGTTCAATCTGGTCTTCCGCGTGTTTTGCGTTATAGGGCGCTTTTTCTTCGTTATTGCGCACAGCGCCTTCCCCGGAGGAAGCCACACAGCTCCAGTCCGCGTTCAGCATCCGCGCCAGACGGGGACCGAAAGCCAGATATCCGCTTTCCCTCTGGAAGTAGTCTCCGTCCGGATAAATGAACGCTCCGGCCGCTACGGAATCCCCGATGATTTCAATATATTTTCGGTGGGGAACCTGCGGGGCCGGGGGATCTTCCGGCTCATCTTTCACTGTTTTGCTGACGATTGCATTCTTTTTTTCCGCCTTATGTTTTTTTCTGTTTTTCTTTTCTGCTTTGCTTATTCCGGTACTGCCCTTTTCGTCGTTATCCTTTCCGGTATCAGTCGTGACGGCACCGGGAGTACCGGCAGCAGGCTCTGCGGTTTCTTTTTCACCGGTAAAGTAAAAACCGCGCAGTATAGTGACGCCGCGCATGCCTTCCGTCTCCCGGATGATGGTCAGCGTATGTTTTCCGTAAGGCAGATCCGCATACAGGTCATTGATGCCCATTTTGGATTTAAAACGGAGCAGCGGCCCGTCATCCAGTTTTTTCAGCCACCACACATCGCACTGTGAATCACTGAACATCTGTACCTGAGCACCGGTTCCTTCAAATTCCACAGAAGCAATGACCGCGCCCCGTCCTGCATACAGACAGCCGTTATCAGCAGGAATCCAGCGTCCCATGGTCTTTACCCTGGGGCTGGCAGCCGGAACGAGGTCCGCCGCGGCGGCAGAGCCACAAAAAACCAGCCCTGCGGCAAGCAGGGCCAGTAACATGTACATTGCAATTTTGTTCTTCA
>JAFSOW010000073.1 GCA_017443165.1 Acidaminococcaceae bacterium
TAGGTGTATCCGGCCCGGGCCGACTCTTTCATCACGTCGCCCAGCTGGCCGGTCAGGGTCATGCCGCCCTTTCCTTCCGCCGCCAGCACTTCCACTTTCAGCAGTTCGCCGCCCACGCTGGTCCAGGCCAGCCCGGTCACGATGCCTGTCTCTTCCCGGGCGCGCATATCCGACTCCAGATAGATGCAGGGGCCAAGGTAATCCGCCAGATTTTTCACGGTAACTTTCGCGTCCGTTTCCTTTGCCGTGACAATACGGTAGGCAACCTTGCGGCACAGTTTCGCAAGCTGCCGTTCCAGACGGCGCACGCCTGCTTCCCTGGTATAATCCCGGATGATTTTCCGGATGGCTCCGGAAGTAATGGAAAGCGTTTCCCGGGTCAGCCCGTTGGCTTCCATCTCTTTCGGCAGCAGATGAAGTCTTGCGATATTCAGTTTCTCATCTTCCGTGTAACTGGACAGCTCAATGACCTCCAGCCTGTCCAACAGGGCGGGAGGAATCGTTTCCGACGTATTGGCCGTTACGATCCAGAATACAGAAGACAAATCAAAGGGATACTCAATAAAATGATCGCTGAAGGCATGGTTCTGCTCCGGATCCAGCGCTTCCAGCAGCGCCGAAGCAGGATCGCCCCGGAAATCGCTGGCCATCTTGTCCACTTCATCCAGCAGGAACAGCGGGTTCAGGCACCCGACTTTCTGCATCCCGTGGATGATGCGGCCCGGCATGGCTCCGATGTAGGTGCGGCGATGCCCGCGGATTTCCGCTTCGTCCCGCACGCCGCCCAGGGAAACCCGGGTAAACTTACGGTTGATGGCTTCCGCAATTGACACGGCCATAGAAGTCTTGCCCACGCCGGGAGGACCTACCAGGCATAAAATCGGCGCCTTGTTGGTCTTTGCCAGCTTTTGCACCGCCAAGTGTTCCAGGATGCGTTCCTTGACTTTTTTCAGACCGTAATGGTGTTTATCCAGGATCCGGGCAGCCTTGTTAATGTCAAAACCATTTTTGTCATATTTTCCCCAGGGAAGATCCAGCACCGTATCCAGATAATTCCGGATCACCGCGCTTTCCGCCATCATGGGGGGCATCTTGAACAGACGGTCAACCTCTTTGTTCAGCCCTTTCAGCACTTCTTCCGGTAAGGGCAGCGCCTTTATTTTTTCCCGGTACTCTTCCGCTTCCGCGTGAACATCTTCCGCGTCGCCCAGTTCCTGGCTGATGACCTTGATCTGTTCCCGCAGGTAATACTCTTTCTGGTTTTGTTCAATATTCTGATGCACCTTCTGGGCAATGTCTTTTTCCAGTTCGGAAATCGTCATTTCCTTATGCAGGATCTCGTACATCTTTTCCAGCCTGGATTTCACAGACACCGTTTCCAGAAGCAGCTGTTTTGTTTTCAGATTCACATCCAGATAACCGGCAATGGTATCCGCCACAACGCCTGCATCCGGGTTGTCCTTGAAGGAAAGCAGTACCTCCGGACTGATTTTTTTGCCCAGCAGCACCCACTTTTCAAACTCGGCTATCACCATGCGCCGCAGGGTTTCCAGTTCCAGCCCTTCTTCCGGCAGGGTCCGGGCCGGCAGTTCCGTAAAGGAAGCAGCCCAGCCGCCTTCCGCGTCTTCCGACACACGGTCCGCCGACGCGCGGAACAGACCTTCTACCAGGATCCGCACAGCGCCCCCCGGAAGTTTCAGCATCTGTCTGATTTCGGCCACAACGCCTACCCGGTACAGATTTGCCAGTTCCGGTTCTTCTTTATCTGATTTTATCTGGGAAACGATCAATATTTTTTTGCCATGCCGCATTGCCGCATTCACGGCATTTAACGACCTTGCCCTGGCAATGTCAAGATTCATCACCATGCCGGGAAAGATGACCATGCCGCGCAAGGGCAGCAGGGGCAAAATTCGGGAAAAGGTATCCAACTCAAATCCTCCGTCAGGCAACAATCAGCTGCGGTTCCACATGCCGCCGTACCGTATCTTCGGTTACGACGCATTTCACCACATCGGTACGGGAGGGAACTTCGTACATTACGTCCCGCATGATCCCCTCGATAATGGCGCGCAGACCGCGGGCGCCGGTCTCCCGGCGCAACGCTTCTTCCGCGATGGCCACCAGGGCGCCGTCTTCAAACACAAGCTCCACGTTATCCATGCTGAGGAAATGCTGGTACTGTTTGATCAAAGCGTTTTTGGGTTCCTTCAGAATCCGCACCAGCGCTTCCTTGTCAAGCGCGTCCAGGGAAACCATGACCGGCAGACGTCCCGCGAACTCGGGAATCAGGCCGAACTTCATCAGGTCTTCCGGCATCGTCTGCTTAAACAGGGAATCTTCCGCCTTCAGTTCCGTTTTCTTTTTGATATCCGCGCCAAAGCCCATGGCCTTGGTGTCGATACGCTCTTTGATAATGCTCTCCAGACCCGCAAACGCGCCGCCGCAGATAAACAGGATATTGGTGGTATCAATCTGGATGAACTCCTGGTGGGGGTGCTTGCGCCCGCCCTGGGGCGGAACATTGGCTGTCGTGCCTTCCAGGATTTTCAGCAGAGCCTGCTGCACGCCTTCACCGGAAACGTCCCGGGTAATGGAAACGTTTTCCGACTTTCTGGCGATCTTATCAATTTCATCGATATAAATAATGCCTCTCTGGGCTTTTTCAATATCGTAATCCGCGTTCTGGATCAGGCGAAGCAGGATGTTTTCCACGTCTTCGCCCACGTAGCCCGCTTCGGTCAGCGTGGTGGCATCCGCAATGGCAAAGGGAACCTG
Organism: Acidaminococcaceae bacterium; assembly: GCA_017443165.1. Lineage (GTDB taxonomy): Bacteria > Bacillota > Negativicutes > Acidaminococcales > Acidaminococcaceae > Succiniclasticum. Next base: position 2,779 of record JAFSOW010000073.1, read on the forward strand.
CAGGATCTTTGCCAGCGTCTGGGCCAGCAGCGTTTTCCCACTGCCGGTGGGTCCCAGCATCAGAATATTGGATTTCTGCAGTTCCACATCTTTGTCTTCCGGCCGCGTGCTTCCGTAATTGATGCGTTTGTAGTGATTATACACCGCAACAGCCAGCGTCTTTTTCGGCTCTTCCTGCCCGATTACGTACTCATCCAGAACCGCCTTGATCTCTTTCGGGGTCGGAAGGTTCTCCAGGGCTTTCGGCGCCGTAATGTTATTATCCCGTTCATACTCTTCCTTCAGCACTTCCGAGCATAATTCGATGCATTCATCGCAAATATACCCGTTGCGCCCGGCCAGCATCCGCTTCACCTGGTCGCCCCGTTTTCCGCAGAAGGAACAAATCACGTCACTGTTTTTATTATTATCGGAAAAACTCATCTGTAACTCCTTACTGTTTGATAAATTTCGGTTTGGGCTTACCTGTTCGCCCAGACCCGGCCCTGCCCGCAGTTTTTCTTTCAGCTGCGGACTGTGCAACCGGTTATGCTTCCGGCATACGGTCCACGACCTGGTCGATGATGCCGTAAGCCAAAGCTTCTTTTGCTGTCAGGAAATTATCCCTGTCCGTATCCGCGGCCACAGCTTCCTTGGTCTTGCCTGTATGCTTCACGATTACATCGTACATTTCTTCCCTGATCCGCAGGATATTTTTCGCGTGGATGGCAATATCGGACGCCTGTCCTTCGTATCCGCCCAGGGGCTGATGGATCATAACCTCCGAATGCGGCAGGGCATAACGTTTTCCTTTTTTGCCCGCCATCAGCAGGATGGAAGCCATGCTGGCCGCCAGCCCTACGCAGATGGTAGACACATCCGGTTTGATGTACTGCATGGTATCGTAAATTGCCATGCCGGCGGTCACGCTGCCGCCCGGGCTGTTGATATACAAATGAATATCCTTGTCCGGATTCTCCGATTCCAGGAACAGCAGCTGCGCGATAACGACATTCGCTACTTCATCCGTAACGGGGCCCGTCAGAAAAACGATCCGGTCTTTCAACAGGCGGGAATAAATATCATAGGAGCGTTCGCCCCGGTTATTCTGCTCAACCACAATAGGAACATAATTCATATCGTTCACTCCTTCCAGGTTTGCTTTAAACGTGTGTTACTTTCAGGATAAAAGGGCTGTCTGTACATGCGCACAGACAGCTCCTCATGTTTTACCGCTTATTTATTATTTTGCGTTGTCCAGAATTACATGGGCAGCCTTGTGACGCAGGATGTTGGCCAGAAGCAGTCCCATGTTGTTGTTCTTGCGGATGATGGTCTTCACATCTTCCACACGGGCGCCGTTCTGGTCCGCGATGGACTGGAGCTGGGCATCTACATCGGCCATGTCCACCTGGATGTTTTCTGCTTTGGCGATGGCATCCAGCACCAGGTCAGTGCGGACATTCTTTTCCGCGCCTTCCCGCTGGGCTTCACGCAGTTTCGCCATATCCATGCCGGTGTACTGCATGTACTGTTCCAGCGTCATCTTACGGCTTTCCAGGTTCAGTTTGATCTCTTCCACCATCTGGGTGATGCGGTCTTCGATCATAACGGCCGGAATTTCCATCTTGGCATTATTTACGGCAGTATCAATCAGAGCGTTTTCATATTCTGTTTTGGCTTCCCGTTCCGCAGCTTCCTGCATGCGTTTCTTATAATCTTCTTTTGCTTCCGCAACGGTTTTGTAGCGGGTGTACTTGGCGATGTATTCATCGTTCAGTTCCGGCAGTTCCTTATGCTTTACA
>JAFSOW010000074.1 GCA_017443165.1 Acidaminococcaceae bacterium
GAAACGGATTATGTGGTAGTGGGTTTTGACCAGACCCTGACTTATGAAACCCTGACCATTGCCTGCCGTCTCATTGACAGGGGCGTACCTTATGTTGCGACCCATCCGGACGTGCGCTGCCCCATCGAAGGCGGGGAATATATTCCCGATACAGGAGCTTTTCTGGCCTGTATCAAAACCGCTACGGGCAAAGACCCGGAATATATTACAGGCAAGCCTTACGGATATATGGTAGATACGGTGATGGAACGCACCGGCCTGAAAAAAGAAGAGATCGCCATGGTGGGCGATCGTCTGATGACGGATATCCGGTTCGGGACGGATAACGGTATTCTTTCGATTTTGGTACTGACCGGGGAAGCGACGCTGGAAGATGTGGAGCAGGGGCCGGTGAAGCCGGATATTATTCTGCCCCATGCGAAAGAGATATTGAAGTATTTATAAAAGTTTGCACAGAAGAGACAGCAAGGGAAAAGTTCTAAGCAAAACATCGTGAGCGTTTGCGAAATCTCATGAGATGAAATTTGCCGTCGTGGCGAGACTATCTGAGGGGCGAAGCCCCGAGTTTCGAAGCCACAGGCAAAATGAGTCCATGAAATAGCAAACGGGAGCGGTTTTGCGAGAACTTTTCCCTTGTTATTTTTTTATGGGCTAAACTTTTATTCTATTACAAACCGGAATGGAATTTCCGCACTGATTAACGACAGCAGCGGTACGTCTTCTTTTCTGACCTGGGCGATTACATTGCTGCGGGGATCCATTGGCTGGGGTGCGGATAAAATCTGGAGTTCGCCTTTATAACGTCCGTAACTGTTGTTGTCCAATAATACCGTTCCTACCGGCAGCAGGGAAGATTTTTTCCCGTTAGCCAGATGCTGGGGGCCTGCGAATACGGCGGCATATTCTTTCGGCATTTCGATGATGAGTTTGTTTTCGTTCCGCTCCGGTACGATGTTAATGTCTTTTGCGGTGTCCCGGCTTTCCGTGGCGCGGATGACATCTGCCGCCGGGTCGGGGCGGTTGGTATAGGACCGGGACAAAAGGTTTCTGATAAAGGGAGCCTCTGATAAAACATGAATATGTAGTGGCAGCGGCGCATCCGGCTGCCATTCTTTTTTGGGCGGCAGGGCCTTGCGGGAATAACGGGCATCGGCTTTGGCCAGGGTCTCCGGATCGGCCAGGGCTTCCATTTCTGCCAGCGTAGGATTGCTGTCCCCGATAATCAGGCTGTCGCAGCCGATGGCAGTCAAAATGGGGGCGGCGTCACAGGGGGCAATACCCCGGAGGCTTTCCATGGTGGGAAGGCCTGCATACAGCGGTCCCCGTCTGCCGGTCTGGCTGGCCGCGAAAACCCCTGCCGGAATATCGTGCCGGTGCAGCAAGGCATTTTGCCGCTGAACCGTTTCAGAACTGAGGCCGGTATGGGGGCGGGGATAAAAATTATGCTGGCCGTCGATGCGGGAAAAATCCGCCTCCGCCTTTAATAGCGCATGTAACTCCACGGAACGGGCAGTGGACGCGTTTAACTGGACATTCATTTCGCGGCTGAAGGCTGCGATGGTTTCGGTTCCGATTCCGTAATCAAAGCGGGCCGTGGTAATGTGAAGCTGTTTCAGCCTGGCCGGTGTCAGTTCGGGTATGTCCAGAATTTTCAAGGTTAGAGGCGAAATATCGGCAATCACATCCAATCCCAGACTCTCCGCATAGGCAAAAAGATAAAGGGCGTCTTCACGCAGGGAAGCGGCATTGCTTTCCGGAATGTGCAGGGAAGAAAAGACGCGGCTGTAACCTAAAGCCGCCGCCTTTTGCAACAGCAGCAGGCTTTTTTTCCTGTCCGCGTCAAGTCCCGGATATATGGAAATCCCTAGTTTCATGTTTTGTTCTCCCATTATGGATGGCTCACTTCAGGGCCTGTTTTAAGCGCCCCTGATTTTCTTTCAGTTTCTGCACAGCTGTTTCGTAACCAATACCGGCCAGGTGCATTAAAATAGCAGGCTTTACTGCGCCCCGGGATTGTTCCAGCAGTTTGTCCGCTGTTTCACCGTCGCAACCGGAAGCTTCCATTAATATACGCCTTGCCCGTGCCTTCAGCTTACTGTTGGTACACTGCAGATCGACCATCAAATTGCCGTACACTTTTCCCATCAGTATCATGCTTCCGGTGGAAAGCATATTTAAAATCAGCTTTTGTGCCGTGCCTGCCTTCATGCGGGTAGAACCGGTGATGACTTCCGGGCCGGTAACGGCGGTGAGGGAAAGGTTCGCGTGTGCTGCGGTTTCCGGTTTTTCCGTACAGGTTACGGCAATGGCATAGGCGCCGGTCTGCTGTGCATATTTTAATGCGCCGATTACATAGGGCGTCCTGCCTGATGCGGAAAGGCCGACGACAACATCCAGGTTCGTCAGCTTTTGGTTTTGCAGATCTTCCGCACCGGCGGATTCGGAATCTTCCGCGCCTTCCTGCGCACGAAAGACAGCAGGCGTGCCTCCTGCAATGATGCCCTGCACCAGTTCCGGAGGCGTGCTATAGGTGGGCGGACACTCGGACGCGTCCAAAATGCCAAGCCGTCCGGAGGTACCGGAGCCGATATAAAACAAGCGTCCCCCGTGGGAAAGACGGTTGGCAATGACAATTATTGCCCGGGAAATATCGGGGAGGATTTTTTTGACTGCTTTCGGAACAGTCTGGTCTTCCGCATTGATCAGTTTCATAATTTCCAGCGCGGAAGCTTCGTCAATGGTTTTGGTTCTTGGGTTTTGTTGTTCTGTGGTCAGTTTTGTCAAGTCGATCATAATAATACCTTTCGCAAAAGAAAACTTTCAGGTAGGCTTTCAAATAATTATATCCTAAATAAGATTGCGTGGCAAAAATAAATCGGGGATTGCTGAAAAGAAAAGCAGGTTACAAAATATAAAGGAGCTTCCTTACGGATTTCTTTGTTGTTTCATAATTTTCACATTGACCCTGCGGGCAGTTTATAATATGATAAGTAGGAACTGTCAATTCTTTTATGACGGTTCGGGATGTTTCGAAAGCATTTTGAGGGGAGCGCGGCCGGACTTCAGCCGCACTGCAGAAGGAGATATATAATTATGAGCAGGAAGATTCCGTATATTACAAAAGAAAAAGCAGAACAGATTGCCCAAAAATACCCGACGCCTTTTTACCTGTATGACGAAGCAGGGATTCGTAACAGAGCCCGCCTGGTGAACAAGGCGTTTGCCTGGAATAAAGGATTTAAAGAGTATTTTGCGGTAAAGGCTACGCCGAACCCGTATATTTTGCAGATTTTAAAGGAAGAAGGCTGCGGCGCGGACTGCTCGTCCCTGACCGAGCTGCAGATGAGCCATGCCGCGGGGCTGACAGGCCGTGACGTGATGTTCAGTTCCAATGAAACGCCGGCGGAAGATATGCAGCTGGCCAAAAAAATGGGCACGATCATCAACCTGGACGACCTGACCCATGTGGAATTTCTGGAACAGGTGGCGGGCATACCCGAAACCATCTGCTGCCGTTTTAACCCCGGCGGCCATTTTGCCATTGCCAACAGCATTATGGATAACCCCGGTGATTCCAAATACGGTATGACCCGGGAGCAGATGGTGCAGGCATACAAAATGCTGATGCAAAAAGGCGCAAAGCATTTTGGCATCCATGCGTTCCTTGCATCCAATACCGTGACCAACGCCTATTACCCGGAACTGGCCCGGCAGCTGTTCACGCTGGCTGTGGAACTGAAAAATGAAACCGGGGCGGATATCACGTTCATTAACCTGTCCGGCGGCGTGGGCGTTTCCTATCATCCGGAACAGACGGAAAATGACATTCTGGCTATTGGCGAAGGGGTACGCAAGGTTTTTGAAGAGGTGCTTGTACCTGCCGGTATGGGTAACGTAAGCCTGTTCACGGAAATGGGCCGTTTCATGCTGGCCCCGTTCGGCGCGTTGGTGACCCGCGCCATCCACGAGAAGCATATATACAAAGAATATATCGGCGTGGATGCCTGCGCGGCCAACCTGATGCGGCCGGCCATGTACGGTTCTTACCATCATATAACCGTGCTGGGAAAAGAAGACGCGGAGCCGTCACGGGTTTACGATGTGGTTGGCGGGTTGTGCGAGAACAATGATAAGTTTGCCATTGACCGGAAACTTCCGGAAATTGTAAAAGGCGATATATTGTTTATCCACGATGCCGGCGCACACGGCTTTTCCATGGGCTATAACTACAACGGAAAGCTTCGCAGCGCGGAACTGCTGCTGCAGGAAAACGGTGAAGTGAAACTGATCCGCCGGGCAGAGGAACCGAAGGATTATTTCTCAACTTTTGATTTCAGTGACGATTTCCCGGAACTGAAAACGTATTGAGAAGTTTCAGTTTAGAAAATATGTGTGGAAAACAAAAAGGAGGAAGGGTCTCTCTTCCTCCTTTTTTATATTACAATTAGTTCCTAAGGTCGCTGCCTAACGCCTGTACATCTTCGGCGTGTTCTGTTTCCGTCAGTACATACAGGAAATTGCCGGCCAGGATTACAGTATTTGCGTCAGGTATCAGCTGTTCCGACCCGCGCTTTACGTCTACCAGCAACGTGTGGCCGGGCCAGGGGATATCCTGCACTTTCTTATTTTCAATCAGGCTGCCGCTGTTCACCGGCACTTCTATAATATTCCGTTCTTTCCTGACAGTGTTGGGCTCCGGCGTACTGTGGCTGCTTAGGGATTTCAGCAGCAACGCTTCATAGATGGGCTGGCTGCCGCAAAGCTGTGCCACAATGTAGGCGATGGCTGATGCCATACCCAGGATCATCAGGTGGTAAAAACTGCCGGTCATTTCACTGATCAGTACCGTGCCGGTAATAGGCGCCCGCACGGAAGCGGAAAAGAACGCTGCCATGGCGATGATGATGATGTTGGCGCCGTGACTGGGAAGAATCAGCTGGAAGGCCGTCAGGAAATAGGCGCATATGCTTCCCACAAGCGCTCCCAGTACCAGCATGGGCAGGAAAAAACCGCCCGGAACGCCTGTCCCGTAGCTAGTCAGAGTGAAGATAAACTTTCCGGCCAGCAGGGCAAACAGTAGATGTAACGGAAACGATTTCGTTGCCAATTCGTCTACCAGACGGTTGCCGCCGCCCAGCACCTGGGGCAGCACAAAACCTAAAACACCGGCACATAACAGGGCAAACGTGATTTTCATGTACAGGTTTTTAAAGACCGGCAGGCTGTAAAACCGATGTATATTCAGCAGGCCTGCATTGAAAATGACACCGCAGAGACCGGCGATCACGGCGATGAGAATCGCGTACACGATGTGGAGGTCCAGCGGGAAACGGGGGATGCTGCGGAAACTGAAAGTCAGGCCTCCGCCGAAGAACAGCCGGGAAACAAAGGTGGCAGTCATGGCTGCCGTCATGGCAGGCAGCAACACAACGGCGGAAAAGTTGCGGTGCAGTTCTTCCAGAGAGAACATGACTCCGGCCAGGGGCGCATTAAAGGCCGCGGCCAGGCCGGCGCTGGCGCCGCTGGTAATCAGATAGCGTTCTTCCATGCGGGTGCGTCCCAGAAAACGGCTGACTCCCTGGGCCGTTACGGCGCCTAACTGGATGGAAGGACCTTCCCGCCCCAGGGACAGGCCTGCGCCCAGGCCGATAACGCCGGCAGTAAGCTTCACCCATAAAATCCGGAACCAGTTCATGCGCATCAGGCCCAGGATAACGCCTTTTACCTGGGGAATTCCGGAACCGCCCGCCATGGGTTCGTGCCGGGTGAGCCAGTAAAGGACGCCCCCTACGACCAGCAGTGCCGCGAACCAGCCTGCCGTATATACAGCAGGCAACTGGCTCAGATGACCATACAGTCCGATGCGGAATTCTTCTGCCCTGGAGAGCAAAAACCGGAACAGGCTGACCACCAGGCCGGAAAAAATACCCACGACGATCCCTTCCCAGAACAATTTGAACTGGAAACCGTTCCAGTGGTTCAGGGAACGGTAGGTGTTTACCAGCTGTGAACGGGTGGCTGATTCTGTATTGCTTTTTTTATGTGTGTGAAAGAAATTTGCGCTCATACGAAAAGTCCTTATAAATTTATACCATCTTATTATACCACTAATGTGATACAGAGCAATAAGAAAACGCAGAGCGACGATGATAAGGAGCAAAATATAAATTTCAAAACCAAACGGGATTTGATTTATGTTATAATTAAACAGTAATGTATCATGTAAATTTTTGCGTCGGGAAAGGCGGAAGCGTCAGATTATGAATCTCACGATCGCAAAGGATATACGGACGGAGCAGGTAATATCCAAAAGCCGCTTTATCTGTTCCCTTAAAAAAGTTAAAACGGAAGAGGAAGCACAGGAATTCATAAAAGCGGTGAAAAAAGAGTTTTGGGACGCTACCCATAACTGCAGCGCTTATGTTATTGATGAGCAGCGCCAGAGGTCGAGTGATGACGGGGAACCCTCCGGTACGGCAGGCATGCCCATGCTGGGGGTTCTGCGCAAACAGGAACTGCAGCAGGTGGCTGCCGTAGTGACCCGTTATTTCGGAGGGGTCAAGCTGGGGGCCGGAGGCCTTGTAAGGGCCTATTCGGGCGCTGTGGCCCATGCCGTAGATGCAGCAGGCCTTGCGCAAAAAGTGAAGATGGGGCTCTATGTGTTTTCCTGCGCACCGGGCGAGGCGGGCAAGATAACCAACCTTCTCTATCAGCAGCAATTGTTCAGCCTGGCAGAGACGGAATACGGCAATGCGGTGATCTTTACCCTGCGTATGCCGGAGGACAGGAAAATTCCGGCGGAAAAATGGCTGACAGACACACTGCAGAAGCCCATCGAACTGACAGAAGCCGGATTTGAATATGAAGAAGTACCTGTTTGAAAAGTAATATAATTATTGGAGACGTTTTTATGCGGGCTGATTTACATATCCACACCACGGCCTCCGATGGGACCTGGGACCCGGGTCAGGTAGTGAAAGCGGTTTTCGCCGCTGGAATTGAATTCTTTGCTGTTACGGACCACGACAGCGTGGACAACGTGGCAGAAACGAAAAAACTGGCGGCAGATACGGGCTTGGGTTTTATAGCCGGCGTGGAACTGAATTCTACCAAGGATGGGCATAATTACCATATCCTCGGTTACGGAATCGATATTGAAAACAAAAGACTGCGGGAACTCTGCCGTCATAACCAGAGACTGCTGGAACTGAAAGATGACGACAGCGTCCGCAACCTGATTGACAGGGGCTGGCCCCTTTCCATGGAAGAGTTTAAGGAATACACCTATGACCCCCACCGGGGCGGCTGGAAAGCGCTGGCCTACCTGCAGGACAAAGGGTTGTGCGGTGATGTGAACGATTTTTTCCGGCGGATATTCACAGCGGAAAATGATCTGGGCTTTCCGGATTTTCCGGCCATTTCAGAAGTGGTACAGGTGATCCGGCAGGCCGGGGGGATTGCCCTTTGCGCCCATTTGGCCAGTGATTTTCATGGCGCCGGCATGCAGGAGTACCTGCCCCGGCTGGTCGACGAAAAACTGGACGGGTTTGAATGCTATCACTCCGGACACAGGCCGGAGGACAGCAGGCTGCTGGCCCATTTCTGCCACCGTCACAAGCTTTACATCTCCGGCGGCAGCGACTGTCATGGAAACTTTGTGAAAACCCGCCATTTAGGAGTTCCGTTTATTGACACGGACATGTTGTGTCTTCCGCAATTACAACACTGAAGAAACCCACATAAAATCAGTATTTAAGCATACTGTAAAAAGAAAAATACGGATACTTTTCCGGCAGAGGTTTAGGAAGGCCGGGAAAGTATCCGTAAGTTTTTAATATCGGAAGGTTATTTAGGAGAGTTTTTCCATCCTTTTGAAAAATAAAAGAGCAGAACCGCGTAATAGGCGAAAGCCCCGATGGTTGTACGGGAGGCCATCCACGAAGGGAATACAAGAAAGGCCAGCACGATAAAAAGAATGCTGAAAGCCAGCCTGAACAGAGAAGCGGGGGAAAAATCTTTTTCCGCCAGGGTCCTGCGTATATTCATGACAGAAAAGATGCTGTGCCTTGAGGCAAAGATACCAAAAAAGAAACCGCTAATGATATATAAGAGCGAATTGACGATCTGGCTGAAGCTGCTCATAATGTTGCCTCCGGTTTTTGCTGTTAATTTTATTATAGCTGCATTGACAGAGATGGACAAGAGGGCCGGGAGGCGCTATTTAAAGGGGACTGTTCACCGGATGGCAGACAGATGCATCAAACAGTTTTTTTAAGATAGATTCTTATGCCGGGGTTTTGCGAAAACCGAAACAAAATGCCACATTTATGATAAAATTATCTTATATAATACATAGCCAGAATTAGGAAAGCGGGTGAGCAGCATATGAACAGCGCGTTACAGGGTATAAAAGTAATTGATTTCTCCCAGTGGCTGCCAGGACAGTATTGCGGAATGGTACTGGCGGATTTTGGAGCGGACGTGATTAAAGTGGAAGGCATAAAAGGCGATCCCAACCGTAATTTTGCACCCCAACTGGCGCCCGGCATGAGCAGTTGGAACCTGGCGCTGAACCGGAACAAAAAAGGGATTACTGTTAATATTAAGACAGAAGAGGGGCAGGAAATCCTGAAAAAACTGCTACGACAAGCTGATGTGTTTCTGGAAGGTTTCCGTCCCGGTTACCTGCAGTCGAAAGGGCTGGGCTATGGAGAAATTGAAAAAATTAATCCCCGGCTGATTTACTGTTCCATTACCGGCTTCGGTCAGGAAAGCAAGTATAGACAGCAGCCTGCACATGATTTAAACATTATCGGGCTTTCCGGCATGAATTTCCTGAATGATACGGGAAATGTAGCCATCAGCGAAGTGCAGGTCTCTGCCATCGGCAGCAGCCTGAATGCGGTTGCAGCCATTTCCATGGCGCTGCTGGCACGGGAAAAAACAGGGAACGGGCAATACATTGACGTGAGTCTTTACAACACTGCATTAAGCATGCAGATTGTCTCGCTTGCCAGTATTTTAGGCTGCAGGGTGACCGGAGACAAACCTTTTGGCCGGCGCGCCCATTACTATGATGTATATAAAACAAAAGACGGAAAATACATCAGTGTGGGTACCATTGAGCCGAAGTTCTGGCAAACGTTTTGTGAAATGGTTGAATTGCCGGAGCTAAAAGACAGGCAGTACGATTTTGCTCATGAAGAAGAAATAACACAAATGATCCGTAACAAACTGATGACGAAAACCCGGGACGAATGGGTCGCACTGGCGCAAAACGGGGAGTTCTGCGTAACGCCTGTAAACAGTCCGGAGGAAGCTTTGGAGAGTGAGATGACGAAAGCGTCCGGCATGTTGGAAACCCGGCGGGAAGATCTGGGGGAAGTGACGTATCTGAAACCGGCGGTGAAGCTTGCCGGCACTCCCTGCAGCATTCGCTTCCGGGGGCCTTATGCAGGTGAACATAACCGGGAAGTGTTAGGCGCTTTAGGGTATACAGACGAAGAAATTGTAAGCTTTAAGAAAAAAGGGATTATATGATTTGCGTCAGGACAGAAGCATTGCCGTGATTGATGCCGTTGGATAATTATATATACAAGGACAACAGTTTTAACTGCTAAAAAGGAGTTTCACGTGAAACATTTTTTGAAAATTATTTTTTCAATCCTCTGCCTGCTGGGAATTACCTGTTCTTTCCTGCCGGCTGCCGAAGCCGGCCTGATCAGCGAAAAACAGGAGCTAGAGATGGGCAAGGCTGCCGCTGAACAGATAGAAGCCCGTTATGGGGTCATCAACGATATGGAAATCGCGGAACGGGTCGAACGTATCGGGCAAAGCCTGGTGGACGTGTGCGGTCGTAAAAACATAAAATATTCTTTTAAGGTGTTGAATACCGACGATGTGAACGCGCTTGCCTGTCCCGGCGGTTATATA
>JAFSOW010000075.1 GCA_017443165.1 Acidaminococcaceae bacterium
AAAAATTTGCGGTATCCGGCATTGATTGCAATAAAAAAAGATGACCGCCAGGTTATGATGGGAGCATATCTGGGATCATCTTTTGACGATACAGTTCCGGTTATTAATGTGGACGAACGGTCTCAGCAAATCGAACAATGGAAAGATGCTGGATATCAATTCACTGTAGACAACAGGCTCTATATTCCACAATATGATATACTGATTGAAGTTTATAATACACCGGATCATTTTTTTGGTGACTGATCAGTTTTAGGCGGAGGGTTTGGTGCTTGTGGAGCCGGGCGCTTTATCCCTCTGTCTTCTAAAACAGTTACCTTTTGTGGTTTTTAATTAGGTTTCATATTTCACCGCCTTTCTGAAATCAATTTTAACACATTTGCACTCATTGTGAAATGGGTGCTTTTTTGTTGGGTGAATCATGGCAAAGGAATATGCAAAGAGATTTTATCACTCATCGGCCTGGATAAAGACGTCAAAGGCATACGCAGCATCGAAATTCTATGTTTGTGAGATATGCGGGCGGCCAGCGAAACATTATGTCGTGCATCACCGGAAACATCTGACACCGGAGAACATTAACAATCCGTACACTGCGCTGAATTGGGACAACCTGCAGCTGCTCTGCGCTGAGTGCCACAATCAGATCCACAAGTCCAAGGGCAGGACAGTCGTGTTCGGGGATGACGGGCAGCCGGTCGCGATTGTGGACACCCCCCGTCCGGATTTTTGAATCGTCCGGAACAGGACCGAGCGCCCTACACACGCGTAATACACAAGGCGCGCACGAGGGGGGTGTAGGTAAGCCCTGATTTTAGGGGGTGAAAAAATTGGGTAAATTATCAGAAGAAACTATAAAAAAGAGACGGCTGAAAGAATATCAGGAAATATTCCAAGAGATACCCGAAAAGACCTTAAAACTGGTCGATAAACTGATAAAAATGGCTGTGAACATGGAGATAAACATCCAAAAACTGGAAGCGGAGCTGAAGGAGGTTGGCTTCGTGGAAACGTACAAAAATGGGGAGCACCAGTCGGGGACAAAGGAGTCTACCGTGAGCCGCTCTTATGCCACAATGGTCAAAAATTACACGCAGGTTGTGCGGACACTTTTGGCCTGTCTGCCGGACGATAAGCAACAGCCGGCGGAAGATGACCTGGCTGATTTTTTGCGTAAAAAATGAGCATAAACTATATCACAAGATATTACGCAGCCATTGAAAACGGGAAGGTCGTTGTGTCGGATAAAGTGCGGCGGACATTCCGGCATCTTGTGAATAAGACGAAAGACAGGAAATCAGTTTACAGATTCAATGCAAAGGAAGCGCAATATGTAATCGATTTTATTGAAAAATTTTGTTGTCATTCCAAAGGTAAGTGGGCAGGGCAGCCAATCAAACTGGAACTGTGGCAGAAAGCAATCATATCTGCAGTGTTCGGGTTTGTGCATAAAAAAACAAAGCTCCGGCAGTACAGGGAACTGGTGCTGATGGTTGGCAGAAAGAACGGCAAGAGTGTTCTGGGTTCCGCTATCGGAGCGTACCTGCTTATGGCGGACGGGGAAGGTGGTCCGGAAATCTATTCCGTGGCCACCAAAAAAGACCAGGCGAAGATCATCTGGAACGAGACCGTTCGCATGATAAAGCGTTCACCGGCTTTGAACCGGCGCGCAAAATGCCTAGTGGCCAGAATCGTAACGCCGTATAACAACGGCGTGTTTGAACCGCTGGGCAGTGACAGCATGAGGCTGGACGGGCTGAACGTTCATGCAGCGCTGATAGACGAACTGCATGCCATCAAAGACCGCAACCTGTATGATGTGGTAGTGGATGGTATGTCAGCCAGGGAGCAACCGTTGTCCGTCATCACATCCACGGCCGGCACGGTACGGGATAATATTTTCGACCTGAAGTATGACGAATGCAGGCGCATCATTGATGGGTATGATGATCCGGAAGGGTATCACGATGAAACCGTTCTTCCTGTAATTTATGAACTGGATGACCGGGCAGAATGGACGAACCCGGCCTGCTGGCCAAAAGCGAATCCGGGCCTGGGAACCATAAAGAGCCATGAGACACTGGCCAACAAGGTGCGGCGGGCAAAGAACAACCCGATGCTGGTGAAAAACTTGTTGACAAAAGATTTTGATATTCGCGAGACTGCTTCCCAGGCGTTCTTTACGTTTGAGGAACTGAACAACGAAGCGACGTTTGATGTTAAGGCTCTTCATCCGCGATACGGTATCGGCGGCGCGGATCTGTCTCAGACGACGGACTTGACCTGTGCGACAATTCTGTTCCAGGTACAGGGTGACCCGATCATTTACGTGAAGCAGAAGTATTGGATCCCGGAAGATTTGTTTGAAACGCGCATAAAAGAGGATAACGTTCCCTACGATATATGGCATCAGCAGGGCTATATTGACCTGTCGCCGGGGAACAAGATTGATTATCGTTTACTGGTGCAGTGGTTCCAACAGGTGCAGCAGGAAGACGATATTTTTTTATACAAGCTGGGTTATGACCGGTGGAGCGCCACATACTTTGTCCAGGACATGGAAGAGAAGTTCGGCAAACCGATTATGGATCCGGTGGCCCAGGGCGTACAAACGCTGTCGGCGCCCATGAAGGCTTTAAAGGCAGATTTGGCAGCGAAAAAAGTGAATTACGGTAACAACCCGGTATTGAAGTGGTGCATGGCCAACACATCCGTATTTGAGGACCGGAACGGGAACATCCAGCCATGTAAAGTGGCGGGGCGGAACCGTATCGACGGTTTTGCTTCTTTGCTGGATGCGTATGTGACATGGCAGCGCTTTGAACGGGATTACGAAAATCTTATTTAAGGGGGAGGTGAACGCGTGGAGATCAGGAATATGTTTTCCCGTATTTTCGGGAAACAGAAACAGCCGCCACAGAATCTGACACAGTTGCGGATGCTGAACGGTTACAGCAATGAATACACGCCGTTCAGTGGCGCGGCATACGATGACGCGACGGTGCGCTCCTGCGTGGACACCATTGCCCGGCACGCAAGCAAATTAAATCCGCGCCACATTGTCAAAAAAGAGGGCAAGGTTATGAAGGTGCTGGATGACAGATTAAACTACCTGTTATCGGTTCAGCCAAACCCGCTGATGACCAGCGCGGAGTTCATTGAAAAATTAGTGAACCAGTATTTTACAACAAATAACTTGTTTGTCTACATCCAGCGTGACCTGATGTCCGATGTAGTGGCTTTATGGCCACTGGATTTTTCCCAGGTGAGCTTGTACGAAGACCGTCAGGGCGTGTTGTATGCGAAATTCACATTTGGTGTGGGAATGCAAACCACGGTACCATATGAGGATATCGTGCACGTCCGGCGACACTATAACCGGAACGAGATGTTCGGGGATTCGGAAGCCAGGATACTGGTGGAAGACCTGACACTGTTGAAGGCGGTGAAAGCTTCCATCGTGAACGTGGTGAAAAACTACGGCCGGCTGCGTGGTATCGTGAAGTTCATGCAGACTTTACGCCCGGAAGACATGAAACGACATTTCGAGGAGTTCGTTGGTAATTTTGTCAGCGACGTGAAGAACGGCAGCGGCATCGCTCCCATGGACAACACCAGCGATTACAAGGAACTGCATGTGGATAATACCACGTTCGACGCGGCCCAGATGTCGCTGGCCCGAGATAACATCTATAAGTATTTCGGAGTTTCCGAAAAACTGGTTAACGGTACTTATGATGAATCCGAGTTCATTGCGTTCTACGAAAGCGTAATTGAACCGCTGGCTGTAAAACTTAGTCAGGCATTTACGGTGGCGCTGTTTACCAAACGAGAACAGGGCTTCGGCAATGAGGTTATGTTCGAGACGAACCGGCTGAACTACATTTCCGTGGCCAGCAAGATTAATATCGCGAAGCAGCTGCTGCCGGCAGGCATCCTTACGATCAATGACGCCAGGGAATTGTTTGGTTATGCGCCGATTCCGGATGGCGACGAACGGATCGTCAGCCTGAACTATATCAAAGCATCTGACCAGTCGAAGTATCAGACGGGTGAGGAAGGAGATAACAATGACGAAACACAAGAAGGAGATTAGAGCCGCGCAGCTCAGCGCCAATGAGGAGGGCCGGCTGACGGTACAGGGTTATGCAGCTGTATTCAATGAATCCACGCTGATCTGGGAGAGTGATTACAGCGGCTATAAATATTTTGAAAGAGTTGACCCGAAAGCGTTTGAAGGCGCGGACATGAGTGATGTGTGCTTCAAATATAACCACCAGGATATCGCCATGGTATTGGCCAGGACCCGCAATAAGACACTGACATTGGCCGCGGACGAGCACGGATTGTCCATCCGGGCAGATATTGCGCAGACCAGCACCGGCAAAGATGTTTACGAACTGATCCGCCGGGGTGATCTGGATAAAATGTCCTTTGCTTTTACCGTGGAGAAGGAGCAGGTGGAATATGACGAAAAAGAAAAGATCTGTACCAGAACCATTCTCAAGTTTGACAAGATCTTTGACGTGGCCGTTGTTGATTTTCCGGCGTATGATAGCACGGAAATTTCCACCGTAGAAGGACGCAGCGCGGAATATTTCCAGGAGATGGAAGCGAAAGCTAAAGAAGCAGAGGAGAGGAAAAAGCTTCTGCTTCGCACGTATCTGTAAATTTTCCGGCTGGAGAGCCGGAGTTTAATTGCCACTGTTGCACCGGAGGGTAATGCAGTAAAAGCTGGAGAGCGGCAATCATATAGGGCAAAATGCTCAAAACGAGCACTTTATGCTCAAAATTTGCAAAAAAATGTACAAAAAGCTAATTAAAATGTTCAAGGAGGAATGAAAAATGAACAAAAGACTGAAAGAAATCTTAGCACGTAAGATGGAAATCCGTAAAGCGTTGGAAGGTACTGACAAAGTTGACCTGGTCGCGCTGGAAAAAGAACTGAAAGACCTGGAAACGGAAGAAACTGAACTACGCCGCCGCCAGGAGATGGCCAATGCTATCAACACCAGTAATGGCGAACCTGCTCCGGAAGTGCGCAATATCCTGAAACCGGGCGCACCGCTGGCAGAGCCGGAAGATCCGTATGCTACCATGGAATACCGCAAAGCTTTCATGAAATATGTACGCACCGGCACAGTAACGCCAGAACTTCGGGCTGATGCCAACACTACTACGTCCGACATCAGCGCGGCCATTCCTACTCCGACCATGAATAAAATCGTGGAGCAGCTGAGCACCTATGGCAACATTCTGGCACTGGTCACCAAGACCAATTATCTGACCGGCGTAGTGATCCCTGTATCCACGTCCAAACCGACCGCGTCCTGGGTCAATGAAGGAGCAGGCAGCGAGCTGAAGGAAAAGACTGTTGGTTCCATCGTGTTCGGCCATTACAAACTGCGTATCGCAGTATCTGTATCCCTGGAAGCGGAATACATGTCCATCGACGCGTTTGAAGCTGCGCTGGTAAGCAACATTACCGAGGCCATGACCAAGGCCATTGAAGCGGCTATCATCAGTGGCAACGGTTCCGGCAAACCCACCGGCATCCTGCATGTGGGCGACTCTCCTGTAGGGACCACCCAGGAAGTGCATACCCTGACCTATGGCGCCCTGACTGCGGCAGAAGCTGCGTTGCCTGTGGCGTATGAAAACGGCGCGGTATGGGTAATGGCCAAGTCTACCTTCATGGGCTTTGTTGGCATGACAGACACCACCGGCCAGCCGATCGCACATGTAAACTACGGCATTAACGGTAAGACCGAGCGGTACCTGTTAGGCCGCCAGGTTGTTCTGACCGATAACCTGCCAGGGTTCAGCGCAGCCAGCGTGAACGACATCTTCGCCTTCATCTTCCGGATGCAGGACTACATGCTGAACACCAATTTCAGCGTAGGCATTAAGACCTATGAGGACGATAAGACCGACGACATCATCCGGAAGTCCATCCTGATCTGCGACGGCAAACCGGTTGACACCACCAGCCTGATCAAGCTAAAGAAAATTGCGGTTCCGCAGCAGGCTGACGCATCTGGCGGATCTGACGATAATGCAGCTGGTGGCGAAGGTTAAGAGGTAACGGAATATGATCACTCTTGCGGAAGCCAAAAGCTACCTGAGAGTTGAGACGGAAATGACAGCAGAGGATGACCTGATTGCCGGTCTGATCAGTGCAGCTTCCGATT
Source organism: Acidaminococcaceae bacterium (assembly GCA_017443165.1). Lineage (GTDB taxonomy): Bacteria > Bacillota > Negativicutes > Acidaminococcales > Acidaminococcaceae > Succiniclasticum. The sequence continues at coordinate 6,192 of JAFSOW010000075.1, forward strand.
ACATTCAGGAGTGCACTGGGAAGGTTGATGACGGGTCGTCCCTGTACAGTTTATGTGAAAAAATTCTGGTCGCGCACTGGTATGAAAACCGCACGGTTGTTGCCAGTGCGACGACTGAATTGCCGCATAGTGTACAGGCGATGCTGACGCACATCAAACTGTCAGGAAAATATGTGCCGCAAACCGGCGAAGAATCACAGAGCCAGGGCGCAACACAAACAGAAGAAACGACACAGAGCGAGGAACCGGAAGATGGTTGATATCGGTAAACTGCGGCACCGGATTGAGATTCAGAAGCCGACGAAAACAGCTGATGACGCCGGCG
>JAFSOW010000076.1 GCA_017443165.1 Acidaminococcaceae bacterium
CAGGACGATGCCCATATCTTCATGACCCCGGAACAGATCCAGCCGGAAATTACCAACGTAATCAAACTGTTTAACGAAGTGTACTCTACCTTCGGTCTGAAATACCATGCCGAACTGTCCACCCGTCCGGAAAATTCCATGGGTGATGACGCTTCCTGGGAACTGGCCACGGAAGGCCTGCGCAAAGCGCTGGAAGCCAATCATCTGGATTACATCGTCAACGAAGGCGATGGCGCTTTCTATGGTCCGAAGATCGACTTCCACCTGCAGGACTCCATCGGCCGTACCTGGCAGTGCGGCACCATTCAGCTGGACATGCAGCTCCCGGAAAAATTCAACTGCGAATATACCGGAGAAGACGGGCTGAAACACCGTCCTGTTATGATCCATCGCGTTGTTTACGGTTCCATTGAACGCTTCATCGGCATCCTGATCGAACACTATGCCGGCTCTTTCCCCGTATGGATGGCACCGAACCAGGTTCGCGTAATGCCCATCACCGACAAACAGCAGGCTTATGCAAAAGAAGTCAATGACAAGCTGTTTGCACTGGGTTACCGCACCCAGCTGGACGACCGCAATGAAAAGATTGGCAAGAAGATCCGGGAAGCCCAGGTACAGAAAGTACCTTTCATGCTGATCGTCGGTGAAAAAGAAGCAGAATCCGGCACTGTTGCAGTCCGCCAGCGCCACGGCGGTGATCTGGGAGCCATGAGCCTGGGAGACTTCATCGCCCGCTTGCAGAAGGATATTGACGAGAAAGTAAACGACTAATTGTGAATTAACCCGCTTAACTCTTGCAGTCAGGAAAAGACCTCACAAAATGGCGAAACGGATCTGAAAACAGAAACGTTTCGCCGTTTCATTTTCCTGATTTCGCAGGCGCTTTATCTTCCTGCAACCATTGCATTTTCCGGAACAAAAACCAAAATTTCATTTGGAGGCAAAATCCTGATATGTTATAATGGTTTTATCTTACAAACATTTCAGGACGAGTAGTATGAAAGAACTTATATTGACACCAAAGCAGAAACAGCTTGCGCTGGCCAAAAAACGGAGACAAAACTGGCGCAGACAGGTGCAAAATCAGGTCAACAAAAATGAAATTCCCCATCCCTGCCATTGCGGTTTCATTGTTTTTGACCTGGAAGGTGCCGGTTTTCTGGAAGAAGATATTACAGAAATTGCCGCTATCCGGATTTCTCCTTCCGGTGAAATCCAGGAGATTTACCAGCAACTGGTAAAACCGATTACAAAATTGAACAAACGGGTGATCGCCATAACCGGAATTACAGAAGATATGCTGGCGGAAAAGCCAAAATTAGCCGATGTGCTGGATGATTTCTTTGCCTTTGTCGGTGACAGTATTGTCTTAGGGCACGATATCGGTTACAACGATATTATGAACATCAATATGGCTTGCCGCAGATTTCACCGTCAGAAGCTCTTCCTGCCCAGATTTCTGGACACGGAGCGCATCGCAAAACGTCTGTTGCCTACACAGACAGGCGGCAAATTCGGTTTGGACGCGCTAATGAAGTATTACAATCTCCAGGCAGACGGCGAACACCGCGCCCTGGTCGACTGCTATTCCGCCTGGGCCCTTTACCGGTGTCTGCTCAAAGATTATGAAAGCAAAAAAGAAGAGTTGTAACAAAGCTTTTTACAGTTTTTGTTACAACCCTTTTTTATTTGAAATTTATCATTTCAGAAAATCACAGAAAATCTGTGTTTCCTTTGTTTGTACTTGATCAAAACGGTTTAAATTTTCTCATAACAGCCCTGGCTACATGATACCCGTCAAGAGCCGCACTCATAATGCCACCCGCATAGCCACAGCCTTCACCGCAAGGGAAAAGTCCCTCATGGGTCACGCTTTGGAAATCTGCGCCGCGTACAATCCGCAGAGGCGCTGACGTACGTGTCTCTACTCCTGTCAGAACACCAGATGGCCCGTCAAATCCCCGGATCCTGCGGCCGAAGTATTGGATCCCCTGTTTTAATGTATCTGTTACATAGTTCGGGAGAATCGATTCCAATGCACATTCCGCCACACCAGGCCGGTAACTTGGTATGGTTGCAGTAAAAGGCTTTTCGGCTTGCCCGGCCGGACCTGCAGCCATGTTTCGCATTGCCACTTCTTCCAGGTATTTCTGTGCGTCACGTAATGTGGGCTGATTCCCCTGCAAAAAGCTCTGTACGCCTTGGGCAGGGGCTTTATAGTTTTTACCACCTGCCGCAAAAGCCATTGCTTCATATTTCCTCTGAAACGCTACACCCGCCAACGGATCCATCCCAAAATCATTGGGGGTAACATTAACCACCAGCGCGCTGTTGGCAATGCCGCTGTCCCGCTGATACAGGCTCATACCGTTGACTACTACGCCGCCTTCCTCGGAAGCTGCGGCGACGACCTGCCCGCCCGGGCACATGCAGAAAGAATAGGCTACGCGTTTTTTATCTTCCGTATGATAAACCAGCGCATAATCAGCCACACCCAGCCGTGGGTGTCCGGCAAAATCCCCATACTGCGCTTTATCAATCAACATCTGGGGATGTTCCACGCGCACACCTATGGCGAAAGCTTTTGCTTCCATGCCAACCCCTCTTGCAGCTAGTGCCTTGTACGTGTCTCTGGCGCTGTGTCCACAGGCCAGAATCACTGTTTCTGCCGCCAGAACCGTCCCATTATTCAGCAACAGACCGGTCATCTTCTTATCCTTTACCAGAAAATCGACCACCTGGGTCTCGCAACAAATTTCGCCGCCACAGCGCTCAATTTCCGCAGCCAGCCCCTGCACCATCGCCCGTAACTTATCCGTCCCCACATGAGGCTTATGCTCTGTTAAAATCTCCTTTGGAGCGCCTGCTTTAACAAATGCCTGCAGGATGTCGGCCATTACCGGATCATTAACACGGGTAGTCAGCTTGCCGTCCGAAAAAGTCCCGGCTCCGCCCATGCCGAACTGCACATTAGACACCGGGTCAAATTCTCCTGTACACCAGAACCGGTCAACGTCCGCCACCCTTTTTTCTAATGCCCTCCCCCGTTCAAGAACCACAGGTTTGTATCCATATTTAGCCAGTTCCAAAGCCGCGATAAGGCCGGCCGGACCTGCACCGATTATAACGGGGCGTTCTGTCATGGACGTTTCTCCCAGTTGGGGAGGTTCCGGCTGTGCAGGAACAAATACACTAACACCAGGTTTCTTTAGTATGCTCCGGCTCACAGGCTGAGGCAGATCCACTTCCACGATTACGTGATACAGCAGTCCTATATTATTCTTTCTGCGCGCATCGACAGCACGGTGCAAAGCTTGTACCCTTCGTAACGCCGACTTTCTTACACCAAGTTTGTCTGCTACGCATTCTTTTAATGTTTTCTCTTTCAGCAAGCTCACCCGGACATCATTTATCCGTAGTTGCATAAGCGCCATCGTATTCTTTCTCCGCTCTCTCAATCAATATCTTATATGTTTTTTAATAATAAAAGGAAAGAGCTATCTTTCGCGACTGCTATACCTTTGACAAGTAAACCACACTCTGCTCTTTCCTTAAATATTTAGCATTTATTCATTTGTATTTTCCGAAGCAGTGCCTTCCACCGTAAGATCAATGTCAACCGTTTCTCTGTCTGCACTTACTCCGGCAGGCAAAATTATTCTCACCGGAAGGGTCGCATTTTTAGTGATTTTGTCTAACTGGACCGGTTCCAGCTCCAGTTCTTTCAGATTGTCAATCACGGATGGAGCACCGGATACAGTGACCTTAAACGGATTGACAGTAGAACTTGTCATTTTTAACCCGTCCGGCAACGTGCCTTTGAAGACGGCCTTTACCAAAACGGTTGCCGTCTGGGATTTCTTTTTAAATTTGGTGTGTACTATGATTTCTGCCGGATCAACCGTCACGTCTTGCATATCTATGCCGTCTTTCGCCACAGCAAGCGGCTTCTGTGTCACAGTAAAATCCTCACTTCGTCCTCCCACATCTATCGGGACAAAAATCTTGTCCAACGCTTCCAGGCGGGTAGCTGCTCCCTGAATTTTAACCTCAGACGGCGTAAGCCTGTGTTCTTCAACAGTAAAATCTTTATTGGGAGAACCAATAATCTCCGCAGTAACAGGCACGATTTTGTCCTTCTTCACATCAATAAACAAATTCACTGCCGGAGGGGTAACCTGCACCACATCCCCTCTGGCAAAACGGGCGTTGATCAGGACCGTGTGGGTACCTACAGAAAGCTTACTCAGGTTGACAAAAGCAAAAATATCGCTTTCCGGCATATTCGCCAGCGCGGTACGGGTACCCCTGACTCTCACACTGACTTTTTCAGGCACATTAAACACAATCATGCTTTCCGTCAGGTTGCGTGAAGCCAGTGGAACCGCAAATTCCTTTTCTACGATGGGGTTCTGCTCACTCATCACATACAGCCATAAACAACAGGCAATAAGTACACACATAAGCCGGGCAAACCATTTATCACGATTCTCAGTATTCTTGTTAATCATGATTTTCCTCCCGGTTTTGCAATCTGCTTAATGTCATTTGCCTCTTTCTCATTTTTATTACGGATTTTGTCCAGCTTCTCCAGAATCATCTGTTTCAGCGTAAAATGATTGTGCCCCACAAAAGCAGACTGTAACATGTCGATAACATCTTCCCGCCGCAGGTAACGGTAAATCTCACCGTTCCTGGTAACAGAGACCGTACCCGTTTCTTCGCTGACTACCACTACCAGTGCATCCGACTGTTCTGAAATACCAATAGCCGCCCGGTGCCGCGTCCCCAGTTCCTGGCTCAGACCCCTGGCATCCGTCAGCGGAAGCAGACAGGAAGCCGCAATGATACGATTACCCCGGATGATGACCGCGCCATCATGCAACGGAGTATCTTTTTCAAAAATGTTCAACAGGAGACTGTCTGTCACCAGTCCGTCGATCTTAATACCGGTGTCGATTCTTTCTTCCAGTCCGACTGCCCGTTCAAACACAATCAGGGCCCCGACCTTCCGCTGCCCCATGATGACTGCGGCATTGGCCACCGCTTCGATCATGTCATTGAGTTCCGCTTCATCCAGTTCCACCCGTTTACGGAACAGACGGCCGCGGCCGATCTGCTCCAATGCACGACGCAGTTCCGGCTGGAATACAACAGGCAAAGCAACCATCATCATGGTCATAGCTTTTTCCAGGATCCAGTTGATGACGTGCAGGTTCAGCCATTTACTGACAATAACCAGCGCCGCCAGTACCATCAGTCCTTTGACCAATGCTGCAGCCCTGGTATTTTTCAGCATAATATAAATTCTGTACAGAAAAAAGGCAACAAGACCGG
>JAFSOW010000077.1 GCA_017443165.1 Acidaminococcaceae bacterium
CTCTGCCACATGCACCGTCTGCTTTCCTTCCGGCAGGCCCTGCACGAGTCCGGTAAGGCAGGAGTTGCAGTAACAGGCCACACGTTCTGTTGTAAAACGCCGGCAATAATCCCTGAGGTATGCGTCGATCTCTTCCGGAGATTTCGACTGCATATCTTTTTTGATTTCCGCAAAACGCAGCGGCGCCAGCGTAAAATTATCGGGACGCATGGGCCCCAGCAAAAAGCTGCCGTCAAAGTTGATTTCTTCTTCTGTGCCGGGAAGCTCCACGATTTCCACATTCATTTTGCGGAGCACGCTGCGCACCGCTGCCTTTTCCGCTTCTCTCGCCTTGGCACGGTAGCAGTCCTGCAGCGTGATGCGTTCTCCTTTGTAATCCGGGAACGGAAAGTCCGGCAGGCTGTCGATGAATTCATACAGGCTGATTAGCTTTACAGCCGGCCGGTTCTCCCCGATAATGATGCTGCATGTCTCACAAACGGTAATTACGGTATCGTTCCAACCCGACAACGCTTTATGCCCCGGACGGCAGCAACCGACCACGCGTACTCCTTTCGTGGCCATAAAGCTTTTTATCTTTTCAGAAGTTTCCGGACGCAGTTTTGTAAAATTACAGCTGGGAAAATAGTATTTCATAAACATCTTCCTCCCGTAAAATCAAAACGTGATGGTTAAATCCGACCACAGAATCTTTGTTTTCGCGTCATCTCCGTCAATTTCGCTCTTCATGGGCCTGGTATCATAATAGGTAACACCTACTACCATATTTTTCGCAACTGTCAGTTCACCGCCAACAGACCAGCCTTTAAATCCGGATTTAAAATCCGTATAACCGTCAATCGTGTGCAGCAGGTAGGTAGAACGCCCCTGCCGGTAGTAATTGGCCCCCAGACCCCAGGTACCGGGTTTCTTCTCCTCAGCGCCTTTGTAAGACAGGCCAACCACAAACCCGTCATCGTCAATCGGCTTTCCTCCGGCCAGCCTGTCCCGGTTCCCCTTCAGATACATAGCATTAAGACCCAGGTCTTCCGTAAAGTTGAAATCTAATCCGGCGTACCAGATGCCAAGCCTGTCTTTCCCGTTATATGCAGCTTTTCCGTCCCTGTCCAGTTTCGTGCTCAGATAACCCAGTTTTCCGTTTACGAATCCGTCCGTCTTTGTTCCGACTTCTGCATTCCAGAACGTTTTTGAGAATCTCTCCCCTTCAGCCGGTACAGCTTCGTCATCATTTAACTCAGTCAGTTTTCCGAAGGCGCCGCTGACATAGAATTTGTCGCCGTAAGAAGCTTTCAGCGCATCATACTCCCCGTCAAAAATAAATCCGTCGGCAAAAACGTCATCATCCCTGCCGGCTGATACGTTTAGGCCGCCAAGTCTGCCTTCTGCTTTTGCAATGTTAAAAGAAGTTTCTTCATCACCGGCATAATCATGGAACATCTGCCGGTTCTCAATACGCCCGACATACTTCCAATTATCGTTTATGTTTCCGGTTATATACAGACGGGTGCGCAGCTCGTTTTCAAAGCTCTTTTCATGTTCCGTAATATTACGGTTGGCTTTTGCATAATAATAATATGCTTCACCGGTAACTGTTACATTATCGGATTTTTTCTCCAGCGATGCCACGCGTACACCCAGCGCATCCAGCTCCTCTGCGAACTCTGCAGCAAGTCTGTCAACGTTGGCGCCTTGCGCCAGGGCTTTGGCAACAATCTGCGCCATTTCATACCGGGTCATCAGACGGTCACCCCGGAAGGATCCGTCGCCATAGCCTTCAATAACCCCGGCTGCAGCCAGCTTGTTTATACTTTCATAGGCCCAGTGTCCGGCCGGGACATCGGCAAACGGGTTCGCTGCATACGCATCCAGAGGCAGAACTGCCTGCATTACGATAAACGAAGCCGCTGTGAGCAGCGTTTTGAAAGATAAAGTCCGTTTCATGATGGTTCTCCTTTTGTCCTTGCTTCATGTTTCAATGATTCCCGTTATCCTTACAACAGAGTTGCAAATACCGAAGCCGCAGCAACCGTCAGAATTCCTGCAAGAGCGATAGACAGCGAGCTCATGGCACCTTCCACTTCGCCCATCTCCAGCGCCTTTACCGTCCCCAGGGCATGACTTGAGCAGCCGATTGCAATCCCTTTGGCAACCGGCTCCCGAATTCCGAAAACGTTACAGACCGTTTCCGCGAATATGTTGCCAAGGATGCCGGAGATGACGATGGAAGCTACCGTAATCGCCACATAACCGCCCAGTTCCTCCGCTACGCCTATGCCGATAGGCGTGGTGATGGATTTAGGCAGCATGGTCACATAGGACGCCCGGTTCAGGCCGAAGAATCGGGCAAAGGCCAGAACTGACAGCATGGTAATGATTACGCTGGACGCGATACCAAACATGACAGCCTTAAAATTCTTCTTCAGCGTATCCAGCTGGCGGTACAGAGGCACCGCCAGGCAGACGGTAGCCGGCGTCATCAGGTAACTGATGTATTTTGCACTGTTGTTGTATGTCTGGTATTCGATCCCGAAAAGACGCAGGAATACAACGGTAAAGATGATGGCAAGCAGCATCGGGTTCACCAGTGGATGTTTGATTTTTTGTTTCAGAACCGTGCCGGTGCCGTAAAAGAACAGCGTAAAGAATATGCCAAAAAAAGTTGATGTTTCCCAGAATGCGTTCATGAGTCAGGTTTCCTTTTCTGTTTGATTTTGTAAAAACCATTGGGTGATCCGTCCCGTGGAAACCATGACGATCAGCGTGACGGCGATAATAATGGTGACATAGGCTGTCAGGGACGCGCGCAGTTCGTCCCAGACATCGATCAGACCTACGGCCGAAGGAATAAACAGCAACGGCATAATGAAAATCAGAAAATCCGACACTTCCCTGATGTCATCAATCCGTAGCACTTTCCGCTCCAGCAAAAGGAACAGGAGCATTATTCCGTAAATACTGGCAGGTATCGGAAACGGGATCAGCGTATGCAGAACTTCACCAAGGAACGAGAGAAATATGATGATGGTAAACTGTTTAAATAGTTTCAAAGCAGATAACTCCTGTACAACGATTTTTAAAGTAATACATTTGCGTAAAACCATCAGCATTATACACTAGCTGACGCTACTGTAATCTGATGATACAAAACAAGTGTATCACAGTTTTAAAAGTAAAAAAAGCCCTGCAAATTAATTTGCAGGGTAATTATCTCTGGTGCGCCTGAGACGAATCGAACGTCCGCACCCGGTTCCGGAGACCGGTGCTCTATCCACTGAGCTACAGGCGCAATTCATAAATTGTACGAGAAATATTGTAGCACAGTTTACGTTTTTTCGCAAATTTTTTTCAAACTTTTCAGGAAACCGGATTTAATCTTCGTTTTCTTTACATTCAGGTTTTTTAAGAGTAAAATATAATGTAAGCTTTTTAAATACAGTTTAAAAGGTGTATATTGTTTTTTCAAATATAATATTATAAAGTTAATGTCGCCTGTAAGAAAGAAGGAATCCCAACATGTACAACCCTAAGTCATTACTGGC
>JAFSOW010000078.1 GCA_017443165.1 Acidaminococcaceae bacterium
AGTTCATGCTGCACATCCGCCGCAACCATGCGCTGCGCCTGGAAGTGGAGAAGGCCCTGCAGGGCGTTTCCACCCGCTTCGCCATGGCGAAAGCGCAGATGGGCGCGCTGCGGATCAGCGAGGCCTTGCTTTATCCGGCCCGCGCGGCTGTGTACGAAGTGGGCATGAAAAACGTGATGAGCGTCGATGTTCCCACCATTACCTTTACCGGCGGGGAAGAGGCTACGGAAATTCCCTACGCCTTCACCTTTACCTCCAGCTCCCTGGATAACGCGGTAGTGGAACTTTCCGCGCTGCTGCCCAAGCTGCTGGAACTGGCCGAGGTGGAAAAGACCTGCAACCTGCTGGCGGATGAAATCGAAAAGACCCGCCGCCGGGTAAACGCCCTGGAATACGTCATGATTCCCGAGATGCAGACCAATATCAAGTTTATCACCATGAAGCTGGCCGAGAACGAGCGCGCCAGCACCGTACGCCTCATGAAGGCCAAAGACATGATGGCCGCCCAGGAGGCGAAGGCGCAGGCCGAAAGAGCCGCCAAACAGGCTGTATAACCCGATAAGGAGGCGCTTATGAAAGAATTCACATTCCACTATGGACGAGGCACGAAAAGCTTTTCACTGGACGAAAGCAAGATTATAAAAGAAATCCGCATGCCGGAGACCCCGGTGATGGAAGACATCCCCAAAGGCGTGCTGGATGCCATTTATAATCCCATCGGCACGGAACCCATTGACAAGATCATCAAGCCGGGCCAGACCGTTACCTTCATTTGCAACGACCCCACCCGCGTGGCCAACAGCTTCGACTTTATGCCGGTGCTGGTGAACGAGATGAACAAGCTGGGCATTCCCGACGAGAACATGCAGATCGTGTTCAGCCTGGGGACCCACCGCCTCATGAGCCACGAGGAAATGGTGGAAGGCGTTGGCGAGGAAGTCGCCTCCCGCCTCAAAATGTATAACAGCGATGCCAAAATCGCGGAAGACTTTGAATATTTCGGGACCACCAGCCGCTTTACCCCGGTGCTGATCAACAAACGCATCTGCCACAGCGACCACGTGATCCTGACCGGCACCATCGTGCACCACTATTTCGCCGGCTACGGCGGAGGCCGCAAGGCCGTGCTGCCCGGCTGCGCCGCCACGGAAACCATCCGTCACAACCACAGCTTCATGCTGGACCCGCGGGCCGGCTTAGGCGCCATGGACGGCAACCCCGTCTATGACGACCAGATGGAAGGCGTGGCCCTGTGGGCGGAAGCCATGAAGAAACGGGGCACCAGCGTGTTCCTGTTCAACGCGATCCTGGACGCGGAGCACCGTTTCCTGCGCATGTTCGCCGGCGATTACATCGCCGCGCACAAAGAAGCCTGCAAGTTCGTGGACCAGGTCTACGGCGTAAAAATCCCGAAACAGGCCGACGTGGTCATCGTATCCTGCGGCGGCTATCCGAAAGATATCAATGTGTATCAGATGCAGAAGACCATGGACAACGCCGTGCTGGCCTGCCGCCAGGGCGGTGTGGTGATCTTGCTGGCGGAATGCGAGGAAGGCAGCGGCAGCGCCGTGCTGGAAGAAACCTGCAAACGCCTGGGCAGCATCGATGCCATTGAAAAGGAGATCCGGGGGCACTTTGTCATCGGCGCCAACAAAGCCTACGCGGTGACCCGGCTGTTCCGCAAGGCCCATTACATCCTGGTGACCGGGCTGGACCGCCAGATGGCGAAAGACATGCTCTTTGACGGCGCCGTGGATACCGTGGAAGAAGCCCTGGCCGCCGCCGAGAAATACGTAGGCAAAGACTACAGCGTAGTGCTGATGCCTACGGGCAGCCTGACCGTACCGCTGGTAGAAGGATAATGCGGTAATCGTTCCCTGCAGTTATCATCTGTACCGTGACCGGAAACCTGTAGAATGCCAGGAAATCCGCAGAGCGGTACATAAAAGAAGCGGGTCCCTAACAGGGAAGCAAGCCTCTTACAGAAGATAAGGGATAACGGAATCCCTGTCTGTAAGGGGCTCTCTTTTTTAACGGATGGCACGCTTTTGTATACCCGGACAATATTTACAGACAGTATTTTCATAAAAATGCAGTAACCATTTGATAATAGGGTAAAGTTTATAGTATAATATAATGAAAAGTTCTTTCAGTTTAACGCGTTGGCCTGAAGTCAGCGCAAATGAGGAAAGACAGCCGTTTTGTCAGCAGATTCATCAGGAACATAAAATACTTTCTGATGATAAATAAAATCATGTATTAAGAGGGGGATTCGTATGTCAAATTTATTTGGAGCAGCACATCTTGCAAACTTTAAGGCTTCGCTGGACGAAAGGTCCCAGGCCGCCGTTGCTTCCGCCATTGAAAGAATTACAGAAATAAAAAAACGCGGCGGAAAAGTGATGGTCGTAACGGGAAGCGGCCCGAACATTCACGAGGGCGTTACCACGCTGATCGCCGAACTGATCCGGGTCGGGATCGTGGACGCGGTTTCCACCAGTTCCGCCGTCATCTCCCATGAGATGGCAGGCTCTCTGGACCGGGTTTTCCGCGTTGACGCCAAAGCCCTTGGCATGGACATGGAAAAGATGCCCCGGGGCGATGTTTTTGAATTTACCTGCATGACCGATGAAGAAATCGCAAACTTAAAACGCGAAATGCCGCTGGACGACGACCTGTTGAAACGCGGCAAAGAATTGCCCAAACAAAACGAAATTATCAAAGCGGCCGGGAACATGGCCTATCCCATGGGTCCCAGGACGGAGAAAGTCGCACACGAAATTCTGGGCATGGCGAGAATGTACGGCCTGCCTTTCGAGACGGTGGCCGGCTGGGGCTGCGACGAGCATACCATGCTGGGAGCTGCCGCGCGGAAAGGGGTTCCGGTGCTGGTTACCATTCCCCAGCTGATTGGCGGCGGCGCCGTAGGCATGTCCATCGGCGATTCCATCCCCGTGTCCCAGCGTTCCATGCGTCTTTCCCGGATGCTGGCATCCTGCGATGTAATCATCGAAAGTGCCGTGGCGCTGACCCAGGAAATCCACGACGGCCCCTTTGAATGCTACACAGGGCATGGCATCTGGGCCTGGTGGTCCGGAGAGAATACCTACGACCTGCGGAAGAAGAGCCTGATTCGCTTTGACCTGGATGAAAACCTGCGCAAAGCAGTGGATCTGAACAAGACCGTACAGGAAGCCATCGATAAGGGCCTGCCCAAGACAAAAGCCGCCAAGATTCCGTTCCGGATGGAAATGTCCGCCTTCGCGCGGCACGAAAACAGCATCCCGGTCATTGGTGATATCGGCAAGGTATGGCCGCTGGTGGCCGCCGGCGTGGCGAAGAACCTGGGCATTGAGCTGGAATTCCTGTCCGCTTCCCAGGATACACCGGAAGGAGCGGCCATGCGCGAATGGATCGTGGACAACGTGAAGCCCTTTGACCGGGAAAAAATGCTGGCGCATACAAAAGAGTATGAAATTCTGTAAAAGGGGAGAGTAACATCTCCAGGAGGCTAATCCATGGATAAAAAGAAAGCGGTCCCGGAGCGGGTCGTTCTCTTTTCAGACGAGACCCGGGGCCACAACCACCAGTCGCTGGGGGTGGCCCGCTGGGTTGCGCGGCTTTGCGGAGCCGAAATCTATGAAATCAGGGTTCCCAGTTTCTCCGGCCTGCAACGTCTCCGTATCCTCAAACAGCAGGCACGCAGCCTGGGTACCGCATCCGCTGCGGAGATTAAAGAATGGCTGAAGACGACGGGCTTCCCGCTGGAAGACCATGCGGGCACCCTGTCCGACAACAAGGAGACCCTTTATATTGCCACCGGCAATTCGTCGTCTCCCTTCTGTCTGGCGCTGTCCCGGCTGTTCCACGGACGTTCCGCCGTCATCATGACCCCCACCGCACTGGATACGCGGCTTTTTGATTTCGCCATCGTTCCGCTGCACGACCATCCTGAACCTGCCGATAACCTGATCACGACACTGGGCGCTCCCAATCACATCTATTACCCGGAACTGCAGGAAGCGGCGGCGGAAACCTTTGCCCCGCTGCTGCCTTTCCCCAAGAAAGTCGTTACCCTTCTCCTGGGCGGGAGCGATGCCAACTATGAGCTTACCCCCGGCTGGGTCCGGTCTGTCCTGCCTTCCCTGCGGGATGCGGCGGAAAAACAGGGGGCCGCGCTGCTGGTTACGACCTCGCGCCGCACGGGGGCTGAGGCGGACGCTGCGGTGGAGGCTGTTCTCGGGGGAAGCCCCGCCACCCGTTACCTGCTTCTGGCATCCCGGAGCCCGGAGAATCCTGTTCCCGCCATGCTGGGGGCGGCCACCCACGTCCTGGTTACGGCGGATTCCGTTTCCATGGCTTCGGAGGCAGCTACGGCCGGCTTCCGTGTGGGGCTGATCCGGGTTGACAAAAAGGAGAGCCCGCTGACAAAGCTGCGCAGGCACCTTGGCGGAGGAACGGCAAAGTTTGACGCGCTCTTTACGGAAATGGCCGCAAGAGGGTTTGTGGAAGACCTGGGGGCAACCCCGGACTTTGAAGCCTTCCTGGCTCCCGAAGCCTGCCGGACGGAGGTTCCTTTCGATGAGGCGAAGAGAGTGGCGGAATGGATCCTGAACCGCTGGACCCGGTTGGAAAAAGAGGTATGATATTACATGAGAATCCTTCACATGGTTCCCACATTTGAACTGGGAGGCGTGGAGCGTTACGTAATCGAACTTGCAAAGGAACAGGTTGCCCATGGGCATCAGGTTTCTCTGGTAACGGCGGGGGGGAAGCTGGAAGCACTGCTGCCTCCTGAGGTGGAGGTCCTCCATCTGCCTGTCCAGCGAAAGAATCTGTTCACGGGACTGTACTGTGTGTATTGTCTTGCTAAAAAGTACAGGGAGTGGGATATTGTTCACGCCCACTCCCGGGTTCCCGCCTGGATTATCTGGTGGACCTCGGCTTTGACAGGCATTCCCTGGATTTATACGGCTCATTCCACCTATTCCCTGAATGCAGGGCTGACACCATTGAAACACGCCAGGGGCGTAATCTGTGTCTCCGATGCGGTGAGACAGCATCTGGCGGATTATCTTCCGGAAAACACGGTCACCATGACCAACGGCATGCGGAAGCCCTCCTGCTCCTGGGAGGGCAGGGGCTTTCCCGGCAATCCCCGGTTCCTCTTTGTGGGGCGGCTGTCACGGCCGAAAGGCCTTGACATGGCGCTCCGGGCTCTGGGGGAACTGAAAGACCGTCCCTGGACGCTGGATGTTGTCGGCGACGGCCCCCAGCGCGGGGAATGGGAGGCCCTGACGGCCGAACTGGGCCTGCAGGAACGGGTCACCTTCCACGGCTTCCGGGACGATACGGAAGCGTGGATGGCGCGTTCCGGCTGTCTGCTGTTCACATCCCATCAGGAAGGCATGCCGCTGACGGTGAACGAAGCCTTAGGCGTCGGCATCCCCATCCTGGCTTCGGATATTGAGCAGCTGCGTCCCCTGGCTTCCGGTCCGCTGGTTCCTCCCGGGGATGTGGAGGCCTGGCGCGGGGCCATCGAAAAGGTGCTGGAATGCGGAACAGCGAGCCCGCTTTCTGCAAAGGGACTTACTACGTTCGGGGAGACGGCAGAGCGGATTGAGGCGTTTTACCTGGATGTGCTGGGAAAAACGGGGGAAACAACAGCGCCCCGGCCGGTTCTGCATTTGCAGAAGCTGATTGGCCGCGGCGGAACCCGTGAGTGCTGGCAACACCCGTTAGATGACAATTTATGCGTAAAAGTTAATCTGGAGCACAGGAAATACAATTCCCTCCTCTATGAGATCCGGGTGTATGAGCGCATTAAAAACCTGTTGCCCGGACTGATCCCGGTAATGTATCCAGACCTGGTTGAGACGGATAAAGGACAGGGACTTGTCAGCGAACTTGTCCGTGATGACGATGGGACGATATCGCCCTCCCTCAGAGACTGTTTTGAAAGAGGCGACGATATGAAGGAAATCCTGAATCCCCTCAACCGGATCATAAAAAGGCTGATTGTGAGAGACATATTCTTCTTTGACCTGAACAAGGGCAATTTTGCGGTACAAACGGTACACGGCAAAAAGACCGTTGTCATGACAGATGTTAAGAGCCTGAACCGTGCAGGATTTAAAGGCTTTTTACATTTGGAGAGAATCTTCGCGCCACTTGCAAGAAACATTATGTTCCGCAGGGTCCGGAGGTTATATACCGATCTGGGCCTGGAATTTCCCTATGATGAGTTATGCCGGAAAAAACGGTTCCACACAGTTTTTGTTACGAATTAACAGATTACCGCACAGCAAGCAGGGAACTGCCTGCCGGCCGGTTACCCCGCTTCCACACAGAGATTTGGAGAGGTCCTTATGAATACCCACAATAACACATATCCGCTCATCAGCGTCGTTATACCTGCATATAACAGCGAGACATGGATCGCGCGGTCTATTGGTTCTGTTATCGCACAGGACTACCCAAACCTTGAAATTATTGTCGTGAACGACGCCTCGACGGATGCGACGGAACAGGCTGCCCGGTGTGCGCTGGAGGGCTGCGGGCGTCCTTTTACCATTATTACCCATAAAGAAAACCGTGGGGAAACGGCTTCGCGTAATACGGGCATGGACGAGATGAAGGGCGAGTTCGTCTGGTTCATCGACGCGGATGATATAGCCGAGAACAACCTGTTATCTGTACTGTATGCCCTTATTGAGGAAGACAAATGCGACCTTTCCTTCTGTGGTTTAAAGGACCGGTTTGAAGACGGGCGTCCTGACGCTTTATCTCCCGTAAATCTGGAAGGCGCCAGAATCCGTACCGGAGAGGAAGTGCTCTGGCAGAGAGCCGTTGAGAAGATTGCCCCTACCGTCTGCGGCATGTTATTCCGGAAAACATTTCTGCTTGAAACAGGGCTGCGTTTCCACGAGGGATGCACTTGCGGCGGGGACATGGAGTTTCAGTTTAAGACGCTTTGCCGGGCCGGAAAGACGGCTTTTACCCCGGACTGCCTTTATATTTACGTACAGCACGCCGGGATGGGCAAGGTGCGTGATACTGACAGCAAAGAGAAACTGATCCGCCGCTACCGGGATAACACGGGCGCCCAGCTCAGGGCAGCCGAATATCTGAGTGAACACGCGCGCTCTGCAAGCATAAAGGACCTGGCAGATAAGTATCTGCTGCCCCAGGCCCTGATCCGACGGTTCACGCTGTGCGCGAAAACAAACGACAGGCCGGGATTTGACACACTGCTCTCTGACAGAGCCATACGGAAGACGCTGAGCGCATCCAGGAAATACTTCTTTCAAAGGCCGGAAATCTATCTCAAGGCTTTCGCGCTGCTGCATTTTCCGGACATTTATTTCGATTTGCGGCGCGGGTAGGCCGTGACAGGACGGCAGCAGAAAACGTTACGAAAAAGGAACAAGAGATTTGAACGCTATAGTACGTGTTGAAGAGCAAAAACTGGAAAAATACCTGGCCATTTCCACAGCTTTCGCGGCCTGCGTAATACGTATGTCAACCGCATTAGGCGAAGTTGCCACCGGCATTGCGTTACTGCTAGGGCTTATGCTGTGGCATAAAAGCAAAGACAATATTTGCGTTTCCGGAGACATAAAAGGATACATGAAAGCCTACGGTGTATTTGTTCTGCTTATCATCCCGGCCATTGTCTCTTCCGACAACACTGTCGCAAGCGTAAAAGAATTTTTCCGCCTCTGGATCTGGCGTTATGTGCTATTCGCAGTCGTTGCGGTCTTTATCCGGCGGAGAGAGTACCTTGTCAATATGCTGACCGCATACCTGACCGTGAGTTCCATTGAGTTTTTGTTTACTTTATTTGAGATATTAAAAAAGATGAGACTACATGGCCGCGGGCTGGGATTTGGCGGCGACACTATGGTGCTGACGCTGGGGGGCATCCTGTGCATGCTGCTACCCATCGTGCTGGTCATCCTGATGGACGCTGGCTTTGAAAAGCGGTTAAAAAAAGCAGCTTCTTTTGCTGCGATCAGTATTCTTGTAGGTCAATTATGCAATAAAAGCCGGAGCGCCTGGCTATTAGATTTGATTCTAGTCCCAATTGCTACGTTCCGGTATTTGAAACATAATAAAAAGTATCTCGCGGTTGTGTTGGCCGTTTTTTTAGGAATCGCAGGATTCATGGCAAGCAGTTCTGACTATGTGCAACGAGTGCGATCTATTACCAATATGACTACGAATCAGTCCAACGTAGGTCGTATCTGGGTATGGAAATCAGCAAAAGGCATGGTGCAGGATCATCCGGTCACCGGGGTCGGACCGGGGCGGTTCCGGGAACATTATAAAAAATACAGAGTTAAACAGGAAACCCAGAATCTGACCCACGCCCACAATAATTATATCCAGGTAAGCGCCGAGAACGGCATCATAGGATTGGCAGGCCTTCTTTATTTTGTTGGGTATTCCCTGTATAAGAGTTTGCGGAATTACCGTAAAAATAATAACCCGTATGATATCCTTGTCTTTACCACAATTTCCGGATACATCTGCCTGTTTGGGCTGATTGATTATTCCCTGGGTTCTTCAACGGGGATTCGTATTATGTGGTTCCTTCTGGCGGTTCTGCTGAAACTGAAAGAAACAGAACGGCAGCGGCTATCGTTGTAATTTGATGTGGAATCATATATAATTATAATAATAATTACTTTATCATTATCATGAATATGCATTCATGGTTCCCGGAGGCATTTCCGTGACGAATAAAAGGCCTGAACACAGACAGCAGCTTGCTGCTGCCAGAAAATTAAAGAAGACTAATAAGTATGCCTATCTGTTTG
>JAFSOW010000079.1 GCA_017443165.1 Acidaminococcaceae bacterium
CAGCGCAGATAATACATCGGTATAGTATATGCCGTTGTAATACCCTCTGTAGCGACCCCGTCTATGGGCCGGCCTGTGATTCCACCAGTGGTCCTTCGGGGGTTTAGGGGCGCGGCGCCATACGTGTATGTTTTCGTGGGTCCGGTGAACAGGCGGGCGATGAAGGTCTTTTCTCGGGCCCGGTTTTCTGTGTTTCCGGTATTCCGGTCTATGCGTTTTGGGTTTCGAAATATGCTGCTTCGGATCATGCACTTTCGGTTTTGCAACGTTTTGCTTCGAATCGTGAATCCTTGGCTTCGCAACGTTTTGCTGCGGATTATGTGTTTTCGGTTTCGCAATGTTTGGCTTCGAATCGTGAATCTTTGGCTTCGCAACGTTTTGCTGCGGATTATGTGTTTTCGGTTTCGCAATGTTTGGCTTCGAATCGTGAATCTTTGGCTTCGCAACGTTTTGACGTGGATTATGTGTTTTCGGTCGTAGCTTCTCACGGCTTACTTCAGTATGCTTCGGTTGCTGCATCGTCTGACGCTGGGTTGCAGGCTTCGGCTGTTGCACCGTCTGACGCTGGGTTACTGGCTTCGGCTGTTGCAACGTCTGGCGCTGGGTTACAGGTTTCGGCTGTTGCAACGTCTGGCGCTGGGTTACAAGTTTCGGCTGTTGCAACGTCTGACGCTGGGATACAGGTTTCGGTTGCTGCACCGTCTGACGCTGGGATACAGATTTTGGCCGCTGTATCGTCTGCCGTTGGTGAACAGGTTTTGCACGTTGCATCGACGGACGCGGTGCACTGGGCCGCGGTTGCTGCGCAGCCGGTCTGCTGCTCTGCTGACTTTGCTGCTGGGCAGGATACGGATATACTTTTCTACCCGGAGCAGCTTCTGCAACAGAAAGAGTCACGCTCAGAAAAGCTGCTAAAAATAACGCTGCAATTGTTTTTTTCATTATAAATCTTCGTTTCATTGCTTTTCTCCTCTACACACCATATATATAGCCGCTGATAATCTGCCGTTTCCTGATGGAAAGATATTTCCTCAGTATTATTTTAATAACATTATAATTATTGTTTATGTCTTTTCCATGACCCGCTCCGGCTAAAGAATCTCCACCCTGAAAAATCCTGACCACCTGCCCGAAACAAAAACAGGACACGCTTCCTCTGCATGAGGTGTGTCCTGTTTCTTTTTTGTTTTCTCCGCGCATCCGTTTCTCTACGTATTATTTTCTACATAACTATTGCTGCAGTAATCATTTACAACAGCCAGACCCATTTATTAGCCGGCGTTGGCTGTGGATAGCCCCAGTCTTCGTCAACGCCGGAAACCGCCAGCAAAAAACCGTTCTTTTCCACTACGCGGGTTATGGATTTGTTTTCGACCATGGTACTGGCCGTAATAATTTCAATGCCCGTTTCCTGCGTCAGGTAGCTCACCAGGGCGCCCACCGTTTCTGTCGCTATGCCTTTGCCCCAGCTGCGTTCCAAGAAACGGCAGCCGATGCTGGCCTTGTTCGTGTTCTCCCGATAGCCGTAAATCTCGGCCAGCCCGCAGAACTCCTCTTCCATAAATACACCCAGGATAATGGACTCTTTAAAGCATTCATCGTACAGGCGGCGGATGACTTCGTGTACGTCCTCATACTTCTGTTCAAACAGAAACGTCGGAAGATACCGGTACACGCTAGGGCTGTGCACCAGTTCCGATAAGCCCGCCGCGTCCGTTTCCTCAATCTTTCTGAGGACGAGACTTTCCGTTTTAATATAGGGGATTTCCGTAAAAAGTTTTTTCATTCTTTGCTTCCTGCCTGTCGGATTCGCTTTTACTGCTATTTTATCACCGGAACAGAAAACCCGCAAATATGCTGGCTCATGACAGGATTTTCCCGGTCATATCAAACATCCTGACGGAATCCGCTTTCCGCCCGTTTCAGAAATCCCTGCACAACTTCTTTTACTTCTTTAAATGTTTCTTTCTTCTGTCCGGTTATTTCATCCATGTACAGGATGCGGTTCACTTCGATCATCAGGCTCTGCACCCGTTTATCACGCTGCGAATAAAACGGTTCGGGAACGATGGCGCCGGCAAAGGGCGTGTTCACCGCCACTTCCAGCCCCGCTTTTGTAAAATACGCTTTGGCTGCGTTCAGCAAGGGGTCCGGGGTAAAATACGGATCCGCGCCCAGGCAGATTTCAGGACGGACAAGATGAAAGTTTTCTTTTGGTTCATAAGGCAGCACGGTTTCGGAAAATGAGTGCCCGTCAATTAACAATGCCCGGTTAAACTGATCCAGCTGGCAGCGCACGGCTTCTGTCAGCCGGCTGTGATGACGCCGGTAGATTTGCAGCGCCCTGCCGTAAGCCCGCAATCCTTCCGGGGAGGAAAGCGGATCCCGTTTTAACCGGCCGCCGTCGGACATGCGTGTGTAATACATGCCCATGCCCTTCCGCCACATGATTTCTTCTTCGGGATCAAGGAAGCGTTCCGGGTCGCAAACAAGGCGGCTGTACTGATGCACAACGGTCAGGCAGTCCGGACAGGAAAACAATTCATCGGTGTACCAGTCGGTCATGCACAGCAGCTCGCTGCGGAGTTTCTCTTCCTCCGGCAAAAACTCCTTTTGGAACAGTTTGGGGATTTTCGTGCTGCTGTGGGGAACGTGCACGATGATCCGGGGCTGTTCCGGCGCTTTTCCGTAAGCAGGCAGATACCATTTCCATTTTTGTACCGCCGCCGCAATCCGTTGCCATGATTTCATTTTCTTTTGTCTCCTTTCTTTACGAAGCACGAAAAAAGTCTGGGAAAATGCTCCCTGCTTTGACCCGTGCTTTTTTACCTTAAAGAGAGGCAAAAGAAAAAAGCCCTTCGGTCTGACGGGCTGTACAGGTAATACAAAAGCCCATCGGAATGATGGGCTGTAATTTCAACATCCCATCATACAAGCTTTAGCACCTTAACCGTTCCGGCCAGGTTGCTGTGCGGTCACCGAGCTTGTCTCTCGCGCACTCTCTATGGTCAATTGATATCCGTTTCCGGATACTGTATTAAATTGTAAGGCGGTTCTTACTGTAAATATTATACCACAAACCGCCTGACTTGTCAGTTGTAGTCAAACTTCCCGTCATTCTTTTCTTCCAGGGCCTTGATAGCGTGGTACGTGTACTCCGCAAAGGGAACCTCCAGTCCTTTTGCAGCCGCTTTTTCCATCAGCACCTTGCAGAACATGTCGATTTCCGTATGCCGTTTGGCTTCCAGGTCCTGCAGCGTGGAGAAGCGGGCTCTTTCCAGCCAGCGGGGGCGGGTGTTTTCCAGCGGGCCGTAGGAAATGCCGTAGGCTGCCGCCACCTTGCGGGCCTCCGCTTCTAGCCGGTCCCGGATATAACCCACATGCTCACTGTCGAAATAGGACGCGTACCCCGTACCAAGTACTGCCTGGGGCAGGTTGTAGGCGATATTCAGTGTAAATTTCAGCCACTGTTCCGAAATGATATCTTCACAGAAATGGTAGCGGAGCGGCGTTTTGGAAAGGAGTTCCCGGATGGCCAGCAGGCGTTCCGTTTCTTCCCGCGAATCTTTTTCTCCCACAAACAGGCCCGGCGTCTTTTCCGCGTTAAAGGTGACACTGTTCCCCTTCCGTTCCGAGTTGATGCGCATCAGGCTGTAGGCAATCCGGGCCGGGTCGATCACCGTGCCGATGATTTCCTCGCTGTCGATCCCGTTCAGCAGACTCAGCACCGTGGTATTAGGACCAACCACTGTGCGGATATCTTCCAGCGCGTCACGGAGCCCGTTATATTTGGTGGAGACCAGCAACAGGTCCACGCCTCTTGCCTCCTCCGGCGTCTTTACTTTTGGTTTATAGATTTTATCATTGATGCAGAGGCCGTCCCTCTCCAGGCGTTCTTTCCGTTCCCCTTTGGCGATCAGGCAGAAGTCAATCTCCGGTGCGGCGGAAAATCCATAAATAAAATAGGAACCAATGGCGCCTGCGCCAAGGATGCCTACGGTATTTATCTTCATATTATATTCCCCTCCTGTAATCAAAAACCGTTTCTACCATTATAACACATATGACAAACTGTCATCGGAAAATCGTTAAGGAAATACTGATAAATTCGTATATGCTTCTGGTGGCAGCAAAGAAATTAAAATCTTACTTTCATTTGTTATTTCTTTTTGTTACAATGTTTATGCAAGCTTGATATATAAAAAATTGCAACATCCTATAACAGGCAGGAACTGTTAAACCTTTTCATCCTGTTGTAAATAAGAAAGATCAAAACGGGAGGTGCCATCATGCGATTCTGGAAATTCGGACTCTTTTTGCTGTGCTGCAGTCTGTGCGGACTGCATGGCTGTACCGGAGCAGAAGAAAAGCCTGCACAGAAACCGGCAGCAAAACCGGATGCATCGTTTGTTCCCAGCGAGATACAAAAAAGCGAAATCTCCTTTTATCACAGATATTGCCAGTATGAACTGATCATGCAGCGCGAAGGGGGAAAAATTCGCTGCACCATGCGCACCATGAATTCAAATTATCGCCCACAGCCATCTTCTTCCGGACTTACGGGCGTGAAGCCAATCATGGAGGCGCCGAAAAAAGATGAGCGTATCTTCCCCAGGGGCTGCAGCTTTACCGCCGACGAAAAAGCCCTGGCCGACCTTGACCGGTTGCTGCAGAAAGGCGGCGTGAGCGTTGACGCCGCAACAACAGAACCCACGGAATTTAAACAGCTCCGGCTTCTTTATGTGGAATATAAGAACGGGAAGCATATCACCCTGAACCGGGCCGGCAAAGACAGCCCGTTCCGTAAAGAAATTTCCGATGAAAAACTGGCGGAGTTTATGGAAAAGCTGGCGAAAGACAACGGCCAGAAGCTCTATGACGGCGAGATTCTGCTGGGCCGTCTGTCCGGTTGCCATTACAGCAGTTCCGGCAGCATGAGCGGCGGGCACCATTTTATTGATGTCAGCCGGAAGAGCGAAACCGAAGCCTTGTTCGACAGCCGGTTCAAATCCTGGCACAATTCACCGGAGAAAACCCAGAACCGTGTTATTTCCGCACAGATGCTGGACGAAATAGAAGCGATGGGCAGAGAATACAAAATCGACACCTGGCGTCCCTTCCCCCAGACAGACCTGATTGCCCTGGATGCCGCCACCGTCACGGTTACTCTTTCCTACGGCGAACCCTGGTCCTGGGTAAAATGGGATCTTAAAATGGGCACAATGGACGAGCTAACAAAGCCGCAATCAGAGTATTACCGGAAAATCCAGGCCATGTTGTTTGCCGAAGATAAAAAAGGATAAAAGTACATACATCAAACCCCTCTCCCGGATAGCTCCGGAGAGAGGGGTTTGTTATTGTATGATTAATATATTGTAATCAACATCCTTTAAAGTTTTCCCAACCCACTGTTCCGCAGACATGATGCCCACAGCTGCCTTCGGACGGGCAATTATCCCAGCAAACGCCGCCGGCGACCTTTTTCAGGGATTCCTCGTTCAGCTCGACATCCGCCAGTTCCGCCATGTAGGCTTCAGCTTCTTCTTTTGTCAGCTCAACACCGCCTGCCTTTGCCAATGCGATTAATTCATCAGCGCTCTTGCACTGCATAGCCTTTTCAAACATTTCTTTTGTAATCGCGTTTAAATTAATCGGCATAGTTGCTCCCGCCTTTCATAATAAAAATGCCACAATGAGTACCTGTTTTATATATTATACTAGAAATGGAAAAAGAAAACAACGAATAAAAAAGCGGTCTCCCGACTTCGGGAAACCGCCTGTTTGCTGTGGAGCCACTTATAGGATTTGAACCTACGACCCTCTCATTACGAATGAGATGCTCTGCCAGCTGAGCTAAAGTGGCAAATCGATAGTACTTTATTATTATCCACGTTTTTAAGCCATTCGTCAAGTGGAATTTTGAATTATCGTAAATAATATCCGCTGTATTACAGGGGAATGCTTTTTGCCTCAGTTTAAATTATCGTTCTCTTTTTGTTTTGTTTTCCTTCTACTTTTCTTTTATCCAGTTTTCCAGCAACGGTGAAGCAAAATTCCCCAGAGCTTCATATGTTTCCGCTTTCGGATGCACGCCATCCCATATAAACCACTCCATACGGTGTTGCTTTGTTAAAAACATGGGTTCAAAGTCAAGCAGATAACATTTGTCTTCAAACTCTTTTTTCATTGAGTCACGCAGGCGTTCAATCAGATGGTTCAATTCCTCTGCGCCGCAAAGCCAGGGAAGCACAAGACAAAACGCAGCGTTTTGCTCATCACAAAACTGTTTCGCCTGTTTGATCTGGTCAATGGAAAACGTCAGCGGGCAGCCCTGGATGATGTCGTTCATGCCGCCTTCAAAAAGAACATGGCTCACATCTTTTGGTAACGGGCGCCAGATCAGGCGGTCTTTGATATCGTCACAGCACTCGCCGCAGATACCGTGGTTCAGCATGCGGATCCCCGTATTTTTTTTTACCTGCGCGATCCAGCTGTTCTCCGGCGCGAAAGGAAAGCCTTCTATTAATGAATCCCCGAAACAGGCAATCGTTTTCATATTTTTTCTCCATAAAAATATTAGTTTGCCGGTTGCTTTTTCAAAAAACCCTTTACGTCAAATCAAAAAGTTTCACGTGAAACACTGAACACTATTCTTCAAGATTCCCCAGATACCATTTAACAAACTGGTTGGCAATGCGTCCGTTCCGCCCGGAATGTTCCATTTCCCACTGCAATCCTTCCAGCCGCAGTTCTTCCGGATCCATCTGCACGCCGGCTTTTCGCAGTTCGTGATCGATCATCTGCAGGTATTCATCCTGGGTGGGCGTTGAATAATGAAGAATCAGCCCGAAACGGTCAGACAGGGAAATGCTTTCGTTGGTGCTGTCCTGCCGGTACACCTCCGCTTCCAGATCGTTACTGCCTCTGTCGCCCCAGGTTTCTTTCAATAAGTGACGACGGTTGGAAGTCGCATAGATCAGCACGTTGTCAGGCTGCGGGGTAACGCTTCCGTCAATGGCTGACTTCAGATACTTGTAACTGTTTTCCCCCACCTCAAAGGAAAGATCGTCAAAAAACAAAATGAATTTCTTGCTGCGTATCTCATTCAGTTTTTCCAGAACCGGCGCCACAAGCTCCAGCTGGTCCCGGGTGATCTGGATCAGCCGGAGTCCGTCATCGGAGAACATGGAAGCCAGCGCTTTTACGCCTGTTGATTTGCCGGTGCCTCTTGCTCCGGTAAGCAGCACATTGTTCGCGGGCTTGCCTTCCATAAAGTTAACGGTATTTGTCAGCAGCTTGGTCTTCTGTTCCTCGTATCCCAGCAGATCGTCCCAGTCAAACACGGGGAAATCCGCAATGCCGGTCAGCTTTCCGTCAGGCCCGATGCGGAACGCGGTATATTCCGCTAACATTCCGCTTCCATATTTCAGATACTGCTCCAACACTGCCCTGGCCGCCGTCTCTCCTCTTTTTGCCCTGACCAGTTTTGCCAACAGTCTCTTTTCCGGAAGGCTCATCCTTTCCCTGGCAGGCTGGTAGTCATCTAAAAATGAGCTTCCGGTAAATTCCGATGTCCTTGCCGATAAATACGGAAGCAGCAACAGTATATCGTGGCACATTGCCTCTTTCAGTCCGCCGCCGTATCTTCCGGCAGCTTCAATCGTTTTAGCCGCAGTGTTGCCGCCTTCGGCCAGGCAATGCACTATATAGGCAGATAATACGTTACCGGAAATCCCCAGGCGTTCGGCCTTCTGTACCAGAAGGCCGGTCAGTTCACCCTGCGCAGAGAACAACGCCTGTCCGGCTTCTTCTGCTTCTGCCGGCATCTGTTCCTGAACACAAAGCAGTTTCCGGATTACGGCATCTTCCAACAGGCTGCGGCATACCGTAAGCCTTCGCAAATCAGGATACCTCATATTGATACACCCTCATTCCCACAACAGGGGCCGCAACTTCCGGATGTGCCTGCGACAAATCTTCCGGCCCCCCTTATACAATTCCCTGATATAATTATAACATACGGCTGTACACTAAATAACTGTTCCGTAAATACGAAAGTACCGGCAACCCACAGATTACTGAAACGGAGAGCCGGTACTTTATTTTACTATATTTTTCAGGGCAATGCCAGCAATTCAGCTTCATTGTCCCTGCCGGACGCGAAATCTGAAAACCAGAACCGCTCTTTAATCCAGCGTGTCCTGCAGAATCATCTGGTCCAGATGTTTGCCGCCGGGCACCATGGGGAACACGTTTTCATCGTTGGGGATGGCCACATCGATTAATACGGAATTCTTGCTCTTCAGCGCTGCTTTCACAACGCTGTTCAGCTTTTTGGGATCCGTGACCTTCACGCCCTCCAGACCCATGGCTTTGACCATGGCCGGGAAATCCACCAAGTCCTTCACGATGGACTGGCTTTCCCGTCCGCCGAAGAACAGGCGCTGCCACTGGTTCACCATGCCCAGCACGTTATTGTGGAGCAGGAACACCTTGACCGGAATGCCGTACCGGTGCAGCGTGGCAAATTCCTGACAGCACATCATGATGCTGCCGTCGCCGGTGAACAAAATCACCTGTTTGTCCGGACAGCCAACCTTGGCGCCCATGGCGCCGGGCAAGCCGAAGCCCATGGTTCCCAGCCCGCCGCTGGAAAGGAAATGGCGGGGCAGGTCTACATCGTAGAACTGGGCTGTCCACATCTGGTGTTGCCCTACGTCAGTCACGACGATGGCGTCTTTGTCCGCGTGTTTCAGTATGGTTTTATATAACCGTTCGGGCGTGATTTTTCCCTTCAGCTTGCGGGAAACAAAAGGATGTTTTGCCTTAACTTTCAGCAGCTCTTCACGCCAGGGGGCAAAGTTCTTTTTCAGTTCAGCCGCGCTTTCCAGAACCTTGTCCGCAAACAGGGGCATGGACCAGCGCAGATCGCCGGTTACGGGAATATCCGCGTGAATGATCTTGTCGATTTCCACGTTGTCCACTTCGAACTGGATAACGGTAGCGTATTTGGCAAACTTGGCCACATCGCCGGTGACACGGTCACTGAAGCGGGCGCCGATGGCCAGGATCAGGTCGCACTGTGTTATGGACATATTGGAAGTATAGGACCCATGCATACCCACCATGCCAAGATGCGCGTCGTAAAAATCAGAAACCGCGCCTTTGCCCATGAGCGTTGTTACAACCGGCACACCGGTGGCTTCCACAATCTTGCGGACAAACTCCGCCGTATTGGAGGAAATTATGCCGCCGCCGGTCATCAGGACAGGTTTCTTCGCTTCCTTAAAGGCAGCAACGGCCCTGTCAACAGCGCTCTCGTCTCCGGTGAAATCCGCTTTATAACCGCGCAGATGCACTTCTTCAGGATATGCGAAATCGATTTCCGCCCGGAACACGTCGGTAGCGATATCAACCAGAACCGGACCGGGACGTCCGGTGGTGGCGATTAAGAATGCTTCTTTAATAACCCGGGGCAGGTCCTGGATCTTTTTTACCAGATAATTGTGTTTGGTAATCGGAGTTGTAATACCGGTGATATCCGCTTCCTGGAAAGAGTCCCTGCCGATGGCTTTGGTGGACACCTGCGCGCTGAAAACAACTAAAGGAATGGAGTCCATATAAGCCGTGGCAATACCTGTAACCATATTGCATACACCGGGGCCGGACGTCGCAAAGCACACGCCGGGACGCCCGGTTGCGCGGGCATATCCGTCTGCCGCGTGCACCGCGCCCTGCTCATGACCGGGAAGAATGTGACGGGGATACTCCGCTTTGTACATTTCATCGTATAACGGCAGGATTACACCGCCGGGATATCCGAATACCACATCCACATTTTCTTTTTTCAAGCTTTCAATTACAACTTGCGCACCATTCAGTTTCATCTGGCTTTACCTTCTCATTCTGTAAGAGTTGCACTGCCGGAGATAAGCCCCGGCAGTACATTTCATGGGTAGTTCTGAATCATCTTATTACCGGGGCCGGACGCTTTCCGCGTTCCCGCGCCTCAA
This sequence comes from Acidaminococcaceae bacterium, assembly GCA_017443165.1. Classification (GTDB taxonomy): domain Bacteria; phylum Bacillota; class Negativicutes; order Acidaminococcales; family Acidaminococcaceae; genus Succiniclasticum. The sequence continues at coordinate 10,014 of JAFSOW010000079.1, forward strand.
TAATCTTTTACTGACCTTTCGTTATTTTTTAGCGGTCGCCTTTTTGGCAGGTGCTTTCCTTGCGGTCGCCTTTTTGGCCGGAGCTTTCTTCGCGCCTACTTCTTTGTTGTCGGTCTCTTCGGTCTTGGCATCACGCAGCCAGCTCATCATGCTGCGTACCTGTTTGCCAACCTGTTCCAGCTGGGTCTGGCTGTGGCGGCGGCGCTCTGCCAGGAAATGAGCGCGGCCGGCAGCTCTGTTTTCCAATAAAAATTCTTTAGCAAAACTGCCGTCCTGAATCGCGGTCAGTGCTTTACGCATGGAAGCACGAACCTCGTCGGTAATGATGTGTTTTCCCATATGGTAATCACCGAATTCTGCCGTGTCGCTTACGGAATAACGCATCATCTGCAGACCGCCCTCATAGCACAGGTCAACAATCAGTTTCATTTCATGGAAGCATTCAAAGTATGCGATTTCAGGCTGATAACCGGCAGCCACCAGGGTATTGAAGCCGGATTCCATCAATTCGCTGATACCGCCGCACAGTACGCACTGTTCACCGAACAGGTCCGTTTCGGTTTCTTCTTTGAAAGTAGTAAGGATTGCGCCGGCACGGGTGCCGCCCAGACCGCGGGAATAGGCCAGGGCCAGGTCAAAGCATTTGCCGGTGGCGTCCTGCCCCACTGCGATTAAGTTGGGAACACCCAGTCCTTCGCGGAATTCGCGGCGTACCAGATGGCCGGGGCCCTTCGGGGCAACCATGAATACGTCTACGTCTGCCGGAGGAATGACCTGCTGGAAATGGATATTGAAACCATGGGCAAATGCCAGTGCGTCGCCGGGTTTCAGATACGGAGCAATCTCATTCTTGTAAACATCCGCCTGTTTTTCGTCCGGAATCAGGATCATGATGATGTCCGCCCATTTCGCTGCTTCGCTTACCGTTACAACTTCCAGACCGGCAGCTTCCGCTTTAGCTGCGGATTTGGAACCTTTGTACAGACCGACTTTAACTGCCAGCCCGCTGTCGCGCAGATTCAGCGCATGGGCATGCCCCTGGCTGCCATAACCGACGATGGCAACCTTACGGTTTTTAATAACATCCCAGTTTACGTCCTGATCATAGAAAATTTTTGCCATGGTAATCTCTCCTTTTTTTAATTAAAATTATTTATATAAAAATTCATGGGACTCAACGTAAGACTACATCTTTTTTACCGCATTGGAACCGCGGGACAGGGAAATCTGCCCGGTGCGGGCCATTTCAATGATTTCATAATCCTTCAGCATCTGCAGCAGGGCCTCGATATGGTCTTCCCTGCCGGTGACGCGCATGACCACGGCTCCCGGATTGACATCCACGATTTTGGCGTGGAACAGATCCGCCAGGTTGGCAATATCCGACAATTCCTGTGTGGAACCTACTTTAACCTTAATCATGGCCAGCTCGGAGCTGATGAAAGGCGCCTCGTCCAGATTCACAACCTTAATTACGTCAATCAGCCGGGCCAGCTGCAGGATCGCCTGGTTCAGGGCCCTTTGGTCTTCCACGGACACGACGATGTTGATACGTGTCACATCCGGTTCTTCCGTATAGCCGGCGTTGATGTACTCAATGTTGATGGCTCTCCGGCTGATCAGGCCGGCCACGTGGGTCAGCACGCCCGGTTTGTTATCGCACAGAATCGCCAAATGCTGCTTCATCATTTTGATTTCCCCCTGTATACCTGAAATTATCTTTCAGCAGTTTTTACGGTAAACAACAGTATCTGAAAAGCGCGGTTTCATACTTCTGAACTTCTTTCGTTCCGTTTTACAAAAACGGAAGCTGATTACTGTATAAAAAAACCGTCCCACATACGCTGAGGGACGGAAACAATCCGCGGTACCACCCTGATTCCCGTAACTATACGGACACTTTACTACGTACCAACATACGCGTTTCCTGTAACGTGGAAATGACGCAGGCGCTTAATGCTGATTCAGCGCCAGTCTTCAGGGAGGATTTTCCTCTGCCCGCCGTCACCGGTTTTCACCATCCACCGGCTCTCTGGGACCTGCCGCAGCAGACTACTCTTTCCCTTCATCAGATGTACATATTTTAAAATTACGTTAAAAGTATTATATGAAAGAACAATTTATTTGTCAAACTATTTAATATCAAAATTAAAGATTTTAAGAATAAAAATACTATAAAACCTAAAATCTGTAACATCCTGAACAAAAGCGGCCTTGAGCAGCTTTTCCGTTGTTGACGATTGCGTCTTTGCTTCCTGCTCTTTTGCAGCAAAACAATCCTCTTTGCCTGATCCTGTCTGTCACGTTTTTACCGGTTCAGCCGTTCAAACAGACAGATAAAATACCGGTAGGCAAAAAAGAGGAAGATGGAACCTGCAACCCAGGCCACCGGACTGGCATAGCACACGCCCCGGTATCCCCAGTCCGTGGCCAGGAACTTGGCCACGCCGGTCCGCATACTCAGTTCGATCAGGGAAGAAGCCAGAGGCACCATGCCCACGCCCATACCCTGCACTGCGCTGCGGTAGATAAACATCTGGCTAAGGAAAAAGTAAAACGGCACAGAGCAGTTCAGATACAGTAATGCATCTTCGATGACCTTCGGATTCCCTTCTTCGATAAAGATGCCGATGATATTTTCACTGAAAAAGAAAATCAGGATGCCTGCACAAAAAGCAAAAGCCATGGCAATCAGGGAACACTTTTTCACTGCGTCACGGATCCGCTGGAACTGTTTGGCCCCATAGTTCTGGGCGCTGAAGGCCGCCATGGCGATACCGAAGGAGGCCATAGGCTGCAGGGCCAGCTGCTCCACCCGGATGGCCGCCGTAAAGCCCGCAATGGTATTAGGGCCGAAGGAATTGGTGATGGACTGGATCAACAAGATGCCGACGCCGAGAATAGAAAACTGTCCGGCCATAGGAAGACCGATCTTCAAATGCGCTATGGCAAACTGCTTATCCCATTTCCAGTCGCTCTTCTGCAACCGTAAAACGGGAAAATGCTTCCACATATAAATGACGCAAAGAAAAGCCGAAATGCCCTGGGCCATGACCAGTGCATAGGCAGAACCCGGCACGCCCAGACCGAATTTTAAAATAAACAGAAGCGCCAGTCCTACATTGATAATGGTGGCAAAAATCAAAAAGGCTACCGGTGTCTTACTATCTCCCAGGGCCCGCAGCACGGCCGAAAAGAAGTTGTAGGCCATCATGGCCCACAGTCCTTCCGCCACGATGAGGATATAACTCCGGGTGTCCTCGTACAAAATTTCCGGCAGGTTCATCATGGCCAGCAGTGGATCGATGACGATGAACATCCCCACCGCCAGGATGATGACCGAAATGATGCTGAGCCGCAAGCTCATGGCTACGCTGCGGCGCATGTTGTCGAAATCACCGGCGCCAAAGAACTGCCCCGTTATAACGGTAAGACCGTTGGACATGCCCATGGTGATCATCACCAGCAGCATAAAAATCGGAGCCGCCGCGCCGACAGAAGCCAGCGCGTTGACACCGATGGTACGCCCTACGATAATAATGTCCGATATGCTGTACATCTGCTGAAATACGTTGCCGATAATCAGCGGCACCATAAAGGTCAGCAGCAATTTCAGGGAATTCCCCGAAGTCATGCTCTTTTGCATAAAACTACCTGTCTGAAATCATTTTTCTCTCTTTAAAATACACCGGCTGCAGTTCAGCCTCTTTTGCCATGGCTGCCGCCACGTTCAGACGCCGGCCCACATGCTCCGTGTAATGGGCGTCGCTGCCCAGCGTGCAGTATTTGCCGCCCAGTTCTTTATAACGCTTGTATAAAGGCAGCAACGCTTTAACTGCTGCCTCAGCCTCCAGCCTGCGGGTGTTAATTTCAATGGGCTTATTCTTTTCAATTAAAATCTTGAACAGCCTGTCCCACTCCTGCTGGTTTTCTTCCATGTGGAATTCCTTGTCCGCATAGGGCCAGTACCGGCAGATGTAATCAATGTGCCCGAAGGAATCAAAGTTGTTGTGGCTTTCCGCGCATAGAATACTGTCCCGGAGGAAGTCGTGCATGGTTTCCTCTTTGGACAGGCCTTTATACGTTGTCACTTCGTACAGATCCAGCCGGTTCATCATATGGATGGAACCGATTACAAAGTCAAAGGGGTAATCTTCCGGAACTTTGTTTTCCTTTTCTGCCAGATGGGGCTGCATCCCCACTTCGATGCCCAGCAGCACGTTGTCGCTGCGCAGGGACAGGTTCTTTTTGAAATAAGCGTCCCGGTCGAACAGGAACTGCTCCGGATTCGTGGGATATTCATAATCCCAGTGCTCCGTCAGGATAATCCCGATGCCCAGTTTCGCGGCCGTGTTCGCCGCCTGCTGCAACGTCATTTTCGAATCGCAGGAAAACTCACAGTGATTGTGTGTGTCAAACATGGTCTTCTTCCTTAAAAGCCATTGGCTGAATGAATTGTTATCGCAAAATCAGAATAATTCCGCAATCCCCGGGAACTGCTGCTTACACATTAAACCGGAATTCCACAACGTCCCCGTCCTGCATGACGTAGTCCTTGCCTTCCAGGCGGACCAGCCCTTTTTCCCGGGCCGCCACCTTGCTGCCGCATTTTACCAGGTCGTCGTAGGAAACGATTTCCGCTTTGATAAAGCCTTTTTCAAAATCCGTATGAATTTTTCCTGCTGCCTGGGGCGCTTTCGTGCCGATATTGATGGTCCAGGCCCGGCTTTCGATTTCGCCGGCAGTCAGATAGGTCTGCAGGCCCAGCAGCTTGAAGCCCGCCTTAATCAGACGGTTCAGGCCGGCTTCCGTCAGTCCTTCCATTTCCAGATATTCTTTTGCTTCTTCTTCCGGCAGTTCCGCGATTTCCGCTTCCACTTTGGCAGAAATCACCACTACCTCCGCATGCTCCTGGGCAGCAAATTCCTGCACCGCTTTTACATGGGGATTGCCGCTGGCGTCCGCCGCTTCTTCCTCCGCCACGTTGCATACATAAATGATGGGTTTCCTTGTCAGCAGATGCAGATCGTAAAGAGCAGCCTCTTCCTCTTCGGTGAACTCCATCCGGCGGGCCGGAACGATATCCTCCAGCCCTTTGGCGACGCGTTCCAGCAGCGCCTGTTCCGCCGCCGCCTTTTTATCGTGGGCTTTCAGCAGCTTTTCCACTTTTTTCATGCGGTTGTTGATGGTATCGATATCCGCAAGGCATAATTCCGTATCAATGATCTGGATGTCCCGCACAGGGTCCACGCTGCCTTCCACATGGGTCACGTTTTCATCCTCAAAGCAGCGCACCACTTCGGCGATGGCGTCGGTGTTGCGGATATGGCTGAGGAACTGGTTTCCCAGCCCTTCGCCCTTGGACGCGCCCTTCACCAGACCCGCGATATCCACAAAGTGCATGATGGCCGGCGTGATTTTCCGGGAATTGAACATCCTGGCCAGTACGTCCAGCCGTTCATCCGGCACCGCCACTACTCCTTCATTAGGCTCAATGGTGCAGAAAGGATAATTAGCCGCCTCCGCCCCGGCTTTGGTGATGGCGTTAAATAACGTGCTTTTGCCTACGTTGGGAAGCCCAACGATACCTACATCCAGATTCGTGCTCACAGTTTTCTCTCCTTTATCACATATCACATTATGTTGTCGCACTACAAGTATTTCGATTATTTTTCCTATTTATAAATGACATATTATTATAACATAAGAAAAGTAAGTTAGCAAAAAATAAGTGACGGGAACCGGTTCGCAAAACATCGTGAGCGTTTGCGTTATTTCATAAGACGAAATCCGCCGTCGTGGCTAGACTGTCTGAGGGGCAAAGCCCCGAGTTTCGAAGCCACAGGCGAATGAGTCTATGAAATAGTAAACGGGAACGGTTTTGCGAACCGGTTCCCGTCACTGCTTTTTATAAAATTATTTTTATCCCAACGCCACATCAAGCACCATCATCAGGGAAAAACCCATGGCAAAGGCCAGGGCGCCGATGTCCGAGTGCTGCCCCTGGCTCATTTCCGGAATCAGCTCTTCGACTACCACGTACAGCATGGTACCTGCAGCAAACCCCTGGAAATATGGAAGGAACGGAACTACGTAGCTTACCGCCATAATCGTCAGGAATGTACCGATGGGTTCCACAATACCGGAAAGGCTTCCATACAGAAATGCTTTTCCATTGCTTACCCCTTCTGCCCGCAAAGGCAGGGAAATAATGGCGCCCTCCGGAAAATTCTGGATCGCGATGCCCAGAGCCAGCGCCAGCGCGCCGGTCTGGGTGATGCCGCTGACCATCTGGGACAGCAGACCCGCATACACAACGCCTACCGCCATTCCTTCCGGGATATTATGCAGCGTCACTGCCAGTACCAGCTTCACCGTCCGGGACAGGGAGCTGGACATGCCTTCAGACTCTTTGCTCTCCCTGTGCAGATGGGGGATGATATGATCCAGCAGCAGGATAAACAGCACGCCGAACCAGAACCCGACAAGCGCCGGCAGAAAAGCCAGCCTGTCCATGGCTTTTGACTGTTCCATAGCCGGAATAATCAGGCTCCAGATGGACGCTGCCACCATGACCCCGGCGGCAAACCCCGTAAAGGCGCGTTCCACTTTCCAATGAAGATTTCCACGGATAAAAAACACACAGCCTGCCCCCAGCACGGTTCCCATAAAGGGGATCAGGAGGGCCTGTAACATTTCAATTGGCATAATTTACCTCGTCTTGCAATTATGTCCTAATTATACTCAACTTTGGTGATAAGGTAAATAGCTTTTTGACCCCCACTCTTTAAAACCCTTTGCGAGTACAAAAAAGCAGGCGCTTCTTATTGAAACGCCTGCCCTGTTATTAAATAGTTATTTTTCCTCTTTCGGCAGTACTTCCCGCACCGCTTTCACGAACTTGGTCCGGGGTATCATCACATGATGCCCGCAGCCGCAGCAGCGGATTCCGAAATCCATGCCCGTGCGGGTGATCTCCCAATTGGAAGAACCGCAGGGATGCGGCTTTTTCATCCGCACCACGTCGCCGACTTTAAACTCAACATTGGCAATCATTTTATTTTGCCCTGCTGGTGGTAATATTAGTCACCGTATAGCCGGCTTCCCGAATCTCCTCAATAATGCCCAGACCGACCTGAGACAAATCTGCTGTGATGGTCATTTCCTTTTCACCCGCAACCTTGGCGTCGCTGGTAACACAGGAAATAATGTTGATACCGTGGTCTGCAAACATTTTTGCAATCTCGGCCAGCACGCCCGGTTTATCCGACGCGTCAATGGTAATCCGGGAAGCGGACTGCCCTAACCCGAAAATATCTACCAAAGCCCGGAATACATCGCTGTCCGTAACAATGCCGCACAGGTTGTTTTCCTCATCCATTACCGGCACGGAAGCAATGTGGTCCTGATACATCAGGGCGGCTACATCGGCCAGGTCCGCATTAGCGTAAACCGTTTTCACGTTGTGGGTCATAACATCCTTAACTTTGATGCGGCTTAACAGGTAAGACGCTTCATACCGGGAAAGGGTGCTGGCTTCCGAAGGAGAAGCCATCTTTACATCCCGGTCGGTGATGATGCCCACAACCATTCCCGCGTCATTTAACACAGGAACCCGGCGGATGTTGTCATCGCTCATCAGGCCCTGCAGCTCAAGCAGCGTCTGGTTCTGGTTGATCGTATATACATGGGCTGTCATAATGTCTTTTACAAGCATGGATAAAAACCTCCTCTGAAAGAATAATTAACTTTTATGAGAATGCTGATTCAATACATTTGTGCTTTGATTTGAAAAATGGCTTGACTGATTATCACCGCATCAGCCGCCCAGATATGCTTTCTGTACCGCTTCACTGTTCAGCAGTTCTTTGCCGGTTCCTTCCAGTGTAATATTGCCGGTTTCCAGCACGTAGGCCTTATCCGCAATGGACAGCGCCATTCTTGCGTTCTGCTCTACCAGCAGCACCGTGGTCCCGCTGTCGTTGATTTCTTTGATGATATTGAAAATTTCCTGCACCAGCAGGGGAGCCAGGCCCATGGACGGTTCGTCCAGCAGCATCAGCCGGGGACGGCTCATCAGCGCCCGACCCATGGCCAACATCTGCTGTTCGCCGCCGGACAGGGTGCCTGCAATCTGGTCTTTCCGCTCCAGCAGGCGGGGAAATTTTGTAAAGACGTCTGTCAGGTCTTTGTTGATTTCTTCTTTATCGGTACGGAGGTATGCGCCAAGATCCAGATTCTCCATTACTGTCATATTGGCAAATACATGACGTCCTTCCGGAACCTGGCTCAGGCCCATGCCCACGATTTTGTGGGCCGGTTTTCCGGTAATATCCTGGCCTTCAAAGGTAATCTTTCCGGTTTTCGGCTTCAGCAACCCGGAAATCGTATGCAGCGTGGTGGATTTTCCGGCGCCGTTGGAACCGATGAGGGTGGTGATGCCGCCTTTGGCTACAGACAGGCTGATGCCTTTGATTGCATGGATCGCGCCATAATAAACGTTGATATCCTCAACTGTCAGCATGTCCATCGTATTACACCTCCCCGCCCAGATATGCTTTGATAACTCTCTTGTTCTTCTTGATCTCTGCCGGCGTACCGGTAGCGATGCACATGCCGTATTCCAATACGTACAGCCGCTCGCAGACGCCCATAACCAAACTCATGTCGTGCTCGATGAGCAAAATGGAAATTTTAAAATTGTCCCGTAGCCATTTAATCATTTCCATCAGTTCTTTGGTTTCCTGGGGATTCATGCCGGCTGCCGGTTCGTCCAGCAGTAACAGCTGGGGCTTCGTAGCCAGGGCCCGGGCAATTTCCAGACGCCGCTGGGCGCCGTAGGGCAGGTTTTTCGCCATATCGTGGGCATGCTTGTCCAGATGGAACAGTTTTAACAGTTCCATCCCCTGTTCCGTTACTTTTTTCTCTTCGTCAAAATACTTATTTACCCGGAAAATTGCGTGCGGCAGGCTGTAATCGATATGCATGTTATTGGCGATCTTAACGTTATCCAGCACCGACAGTTCGGAGAACAGGCGGATATTCTGGAACGTTCTCGCCATTCCCATCTGGGTAACCTGATAGGATTTTTTACCGTTGATCAGTTTGCCGTCGAAATAGATTTCTCCTTCTGTCGGCACATACACACCGGTAATCATATTGAAGGCTGTGGTCTTGCCGGCGCCGTTAGGCCCGATAAGCCCTACCAGTTCCCCTTCGTCAATGTGCATGGTGAAATTGGAAACGGCCCGCAGACCGCCGAACACGATGGAAACATCCCGCAGGTCCAGTAAACGCTTTTTATCACCCATTGTTCTTACCTCCTTTCAGGCTGCTGAAAACCTTTTCGGAGAGTTCTTTGTTGCCGAACAGTCCCTGGGGACGGTACAGCATCAGGATGATCATGGCCAGAGAGTAAATAATCATACGCCATTCCGGGAAGTCCGCCAGCGCCGCCGAAATAAAGGTCAGCAGGATGGCGCCGGTGATGGAACCGGTCAGGGAACCCGGACCGCCCAATACCACCATGGTCAGGATGTCGAAGGAACGCATGAAGGTGAAGGACGCCGGATGGGCGATGAAGAAGTAATGGGAGAACAGCACCCCGGCAGTTCCCGCGAAGGAAGCGCCCAGGGTAAAGGCCATGACTTTGTATTTCGTGGTGTCGATGCCCATGGTGTCCGCCGCAATCTCGTTTTCGCGGATAGCCAGGCAGGCCCGGCCGTGGGCAGAGTTTTTGAAATTTTTAATAAAGAACAGTACAGCGATCATCAGCCAGAAGGTAATGACGAAGTTTGTCATCCGGGGAATGCCCATCAGACCGGAGGCGCCGCCCACATATTCAATATTAAGGATGCAGATCCGAATGATTTCGCCCAGGCCCAGGGTAGCGATAGCCAGATAGTCGCCGTCCAGACGCAGGGTAGGCAGGCCGATCAGGAAGCCCAGGATACCGGCCGCAATGGTGCCGGCGATAATCGCCAGCGGGAACGAAAAGCCCAGTTTCACCGTCATAACCGCGCCCATGTAGGCGCCTACCGCCAGAAAGCCGGCATGGCCGATGGAGAACTGACCGGTAAACCCGTTAATCATGTTCAGGCTGGAAGCCAGAATAATGTTGATGCAGATCAGGACCAGGTTCAGTTCCCAGAAGGGGCCGATGATCTCTGCAGCCATCAGGCCCTGCAGAATCGCAAATACTACGGCAGAGGCAATCAATGCTTTTAAGTCAAACATGCGAACTTTATTCATTGTCATCACCTCTTAAACCTTTTCACGGATATTCTTGCCCATCAGGCCCTGAGGCTTGAAGAGAAGAATAATGATCAGAATCGCGAATGCGGCGGCATCACGGAACGTGGAAGAAATGAAACCGCTGACCAGCGCTTCCACCACGCCTAAAATAATACCGCCCAGCATCGCCCCCGGAATAATGCCGATGCCGCCCAGTACCGCGGCGACGAAAGCTTTGATACCGGGAACCATGCCCATCAGGGGATCGATGGAGTTGTAATATATGCCTACCAGGACCCCGCCGGCCGCTGCCAAGGCAGAGCCTAACGCAAAGGTCATGGAAATTGTCGAGTCAATGTCAATGCCCATCAGCCGGGCCGCGTCCGCGTCAAAGGACACCGCGCGCATGGCCTTGCCGGCTCGGGTCTGGTTAACAATATAGGTAAGAGCAACCATCAGTACCAGGGCGCTGACAAGAATAACGATCTGCTGGCTGTTTACCACCCAGGCGCCTACATGGTACACCGTGGCCGTAAATACGGCAGGGAATGTACGGGGCTGGGGAGAGGCAAACAGGATCATCACGTTTTCCAGAAAGAACGAAACGCCGATGGCCGTAATCAAAATGGCAATCCGGGGTGCATTCCGCATGGGACGGTAGGCTACACGTTCAATGACCATCCCTGCCAGGGCTGCTCCGATCATGGAGACGATCAGCGCCGGCAAAAAGGACAGTTTTAAAATAGAAGTGCAGACAAACCCGATATAAGCGCCCAGCATATAAATATCGCCGTGGGCAAAATTAATTAATTTTAAAATACCATAGATCATGGTATAGCCAAGGGCTATCAGCGCATAGATACTGCCCAGGGAAATACCGTTGATCAGCTGTTGGACCAACTGATGCAAAAAACCGGACTCCATAATTCTCTTCCTCCGAATATAGAAGCAAATGGCTGTGGTGGCCCGCACCACAGCCTCATTGCTTCCGGATTACTGATTTACTGAAAAATGTTATTTGATATGGAATCAGCCGCCAATCTTCTTGTTCAGCGTCATCTTACCGTCTTTCAGTTCAAGGACTAACGCAGTGGTAATCGGATTATGTTTTTCATCATACGTCAGTTTGCCGTTGGCAACCTGCAAGTCTTTCGTCTTGGCAATTGCTTCCGCAAGTTTCGTTCCGTCAGTGGTTTTTGCGGTCTTGATCGCGTTGAACAGAATTAAGCCTGCATTATAGCCCTGCATTGCGAAAACATCGGGAACCTTGTTGAATTTGCCCTGATAGGCTTTAACAAATTTTTGTACGACAGGATCTTTGTCTTCGGCCGTATAGGCATTGGTGAAGAAACCGTTGTTGCAGGCTTCTTTGCCAGCAACTTCAACCAGCTTGGGAGAATCCCAGCCGTCAGAACCCAGCATCGGGCAGGTCAGGCCGATCTCACGGGCCTGTTTGATGACTTTGGAAACTTCTTCATAATAACCGGGAACGTAAATAGCTTCCGGATTGGTCGCTTTGATTTTAGTCAGAGAGGCCTTGAAGTCTACGTCCTTGGCCAGGAAAGCTTCGTCAGTGGTAATCTGGCCGCCGTTTGCGGTAAATACTTTCGTGAACACTTCTGCCAAGCCTTTAGAGTAGTCGCTGGAAGAGTCATGCAGGATGGCTGCTTTCTTGACTTTCAGGTCTTTGGCGGCAAACTGTGCCATGATATCGCCCTGATAGGGATCGATGAAGCAGGCGCGGAAAACGAAGGGTTTCGTCTTGCCGTCTTTTTGCAATGTAATGCCAGGCGCCGTCGCACAGGGAGCAATCAGAGGAATCTTGTTCGCCGTCAGCACGGGTTCTTCCGCTGCCACACAGCCGCTGGTAGCCGGGCCGATTACAGCGACAACTTTGTTCTGGGTCACCAGTTTCGTAGCCGCGTTGCCGGATTCAGAAGGCTCGGACTTGTTATCTGCGGTCACGACTTTAATCTGCTTGCCGTCGACACCGCCGGCCTTGTTGGCTTCCTCTACTGCCAGTTCAAAACCGGAGAGCATGCTCTTGCCATAGTTGGCAACGTTGCCGGTCAGCTCGGCGTTTACGCCTACAACGATTTCCTTGCCTGCGTCAGCTGCTTTTTTCTCGCCGCCACCACCACCACCACAGCCTGCAGTCAGACCTGCAGCCAACATAGCCGCCAGCGCAATACCTGAAGCTTTTTTAACGAATTTCATTTTTTTCACCCTTCCTTCTATAAAAATCAATTTTTTAAAAATCCCCTCATAAAATAACGAATATTAAAAGAATATCACAATAGTTATATTTATACCGGGTAATTTCCCTGTTTTCCTATTATAGAAAGTATTTCATGTCTTTGTCAATGTTTTTCCCGTAAAACTCCGCAAAAAATAAGCACTTTCGCGCTGTTTAAAACAAAATAGTAACATTTATGTCATTTTTAGATTTTTAGTCCACTGAAAATATACTTTCGTGTTTTTATGAATCACAGAAACAGTCTTGCCAGAAGCACTGCAACCGGCAGGGCAGGAATCTGATTCGCCAGGCGGATCTGCGCCAGTCTCGCCTGCACAACCCCGATAGCCATCATCAGAATCCCGCCGGTAGCGCTGACCTCCCTGATTATTTCCGGTGTCATTAAATTCTGCATCCAAGACGCAAGCAAAGTGATTAAGCCCTGATACAACCCCACCGGCAACGCGGAAAGGGCTACCCCCGCCCCCATGTTAGCAGCAAATATCATGGAAAGGATGCAGTCAAGGGTCGCCTTTGCAAAAAGAATCTGATGATTGCCTGTCAGACCGTCTTCAATACTGCCCACAATCGCCATGGCACCGATACAGAAAAGCAGGCTTGCAGAAACAAAGGCCCTTCCAAAAGTTCCCGCAACCTGCTGCCGATCCCCCAACAGTTTTCGTTCCGCCCAGACGCCGAACCGGTTCAGCTTGCCGTCAAGATCCAGCATTTCCCCGATGACGCTGCCGATTACGACACTTGCAATAACCAGGACAACGTTCTGACTTTTCTGCGCCATTTCCACACCGATTAGGAAAATGGAAAGCGCGACACCGTACATGATGGTTTCCTGCCATTTTTTAGGAAAGCCTTTTTTTAAAATAAGGCCAACCGCGCAGCCCGCTACGATTGCTGCGCAGTTGACCATCGTTCCCAATCCGGTCATATAATTCCTCTCAAAGACTTGTAATGATAAGAATCAGATACCTTACATTATTTCTCTTTTCATTATCAAATCCAATTAACTGTCAACAATACTATACAGGGAATTTCGTCTTCAGCCAGGGCGCTGTGTCAATGCTGCTGATGTCATTTTTCCCCTGCAGCAGCTCACAGATACGGTCCAGATCGTCCAACGAGTAATAATCGATTTCTATTTTTCCCACATTGTCATTTTTGCTGACGATGCGAACCTTCGTTCCCAGGGCTTCTATCAGGTTTTCTTCAAACTGCTTGTAATGGATGTCGGCTCCGGATTTTTTCTTTTTCCCGGTTTTTTCTTTCGCTGTAGATGGGTCTTTTACCGGTTTGCCGTTCTTATCCAGGATCACGACCCGTTCATTTAAGACCTGAAGATTTTTTCCTTCTTTAATTGTCTTGACGACTTCTTCCACCGTACGGGCGCTCCAGCCGTTTTCAGCAAGCGCTTTACCGATTTTAAGCTGCTGTTCCCTGTCCGTAAGGGCCGACAACGGGCGCATCTGACCGGCCGTAACCTTTTCATCCGCTATCATTGCCTGCAATTCTTCCGGCAAGTTCAGCATACGTAACAGGTTTGCCACGGCCGCGCGGCTTCTCCCCAAACGTTCCGCTGCCTGTGCCTGGGTATAGCCGCATTGCTTCATCAGTTCCTGTATCGC
>JAFSOW010000080.1 GCA_017443165.1 Acidaminococcaceae bacterium
AGCGGTGCTGGAACCACAGCCAGTTATCCGGATACGCTTTGATGATCCGTTCCACGGATTGGGTCATCTTCAGGGTCAGATTATAATCATCCGCCTTCTTATCGCCGGTATCTTCATAGTAAAAAGGTTCTTCCACGATTACCTGATGTCCGTACCCGTCCGGTTTACGCACTATGTAAATCGGAATACAGGGTGCCTTGAACTTACGGGCAAAGTAGGCCGGACCGGCAGGTGTAGCAGCCATCTTTCCCAGAAACGGGACGAAGATACCTTCATAACCACCGTCCTGATCGGCAATCAGACCTAACATACGGCCCTTTTTCATGGCCCGGGCACAACCTAAAATTTCACTGCTGCCCCGTGCGAATATTTCCTGCCCCACACCTCTGCGGAGTTCGTTCATAAAATCAGAATAGACTCTGTTAGGCTGCGGTTTTTCCACAGCGCTGAGAGGAAACCCGTTCAGGGCCAGCGCAGCGCCCAGCCACTCCCAGTTATCAATGTGGCATGCCAGCATTACCACGCCTTTTTTCTGTTGCAGGGCCTCCCATAAAATTTCCGGATGGTCGAAAGTGACCAACCCCCGGATGTTATCTTTGTTCAGCGCAGGCATATACAGCATTTCCATGACGGAAATACCCAGATTGATAAATAACCTTTTGATCGTTGTTTTCGCTTCGTATTCTGTATAGCCCAAACGTTCCCGGATGGTTTCTTCCGCGCGGATCCGTTGTTTCTTGGCAATATGCCAATACAGGTGCCCCAGACCGGTGCCAATCTTCACCAGCAGTTTATAAGGTGTATGAGAGGCAATCCAGCTCAGCGTTTTCAGCAACGCATATAACATTTATTGTCGATCCCCTTTTCCTTCTTCTGTGTACTCTTCCACAATGGCAGCCCAGAGGCCCCGGGCTTTCAGGATCAGTTCCAGCAGATCCCGTACGGCCCCCTGTCCGCCGTTATGAGTCGCTATATAGGAAACACGCTGCCTGACGTCTGCTGCCGCATCTGCCGGCGCCGCCGACAGCCCTGCGGTAAGAAGGGCCGGCAAATCATTGAGGTCATCTCCCATAAAGGCAATCTCTTTCAACGATAAATTATATTTATCAGCCAACGCCTGAAGCGCCTTCTTTTTCGCAGAAATCCCGCTCATTACGTCTTCCGCAATGCCAAGTTCTTCCGCGCGACGCTGCACGATTGGCCCTTTACGCCCGGTGATAACGGCTACACGCAAACCGTGCCGCACGGCAGTGGTAATGCCCAGTCCGTCTTTGGCGTTGAACCGTTTAAACAGTTCCCCATCCCCACCGATATTGATGCTCCCGTCAGTGAGAGTGCCGTCCATGTCCAGGGCAACGAGTTTTATCTTTTTCGCTTTTTTCTCCAATTCTTCCAAAGAAAGCTTTTGTGATGCCATGAGCATACTCCGAAATTAAACTACACCCTGCCGTACCAAATCTGTCATATGCAACAGTCCGATTACGTGGCGCTCCCCGTCAATGACAGGCAGCACCGTAATGGGTTTGGGCTTGTGGCTTTCCATAATGTGCAAAGCCTGCGCCGCCAGTTTTTCCTGCGTAATAAACTTGGGATTCTTTGTCATCAGCTCCGTAACAGGCCGTTTCAGGAAATCCACACCTTTGGAAAGCCCCCGGCGGATGTCTCCGTCGGTGAGGAGACCGATCATAATATTGTTTTCGTCAACTACGGAAACAGCGCCCAGCCCTTTGTCAGTAATGATGAACAAGGCTTCCGTAACGGTAGCGCTTCCTTTCACCACCGGGTTTCCGTTGCCGCCGTGCATGATATCCCCTACCGTCAGCAGAAGTTTCCGTCCCAGGCTGCCGCCGGGGTGGAATACGGCAAACTGATTGGAAGTAAAATGATGTTTTCCCATGAGAGCCATGGCCAGGGCATCACCGAAAGCCAAGGCTGCTGTGGTACTGGAAGTGGGAGCCAGTCCCAGGGGGCAGGCTTCTTTTTTCACGGCCACATTCAGGACTACGTCTGCGTTTTTTGCCAGGGTGGAATCGGTATTTCCTACCATAGCGATGAGTTTCGCCCCGATCCGCCGGATGGAAGGCAGTATGTTCAGCACCTCCCCGGTCTCGCCGCTGTTGGACATGGCTATAATCACATCATCCGCCGTTACCATGCCCAGGTCCCCGTGAATTCCTTCTGCCGGGTGCAGATAAAAGGAGGGGGTGCCGGTGCTGGCCAGTGTAGCGGAAATCTTATGGGCGATGATCCCGGATTTTCCCATGCCGGTCATGATGACGCGGCCCTCGCAGGCCAGAATCATATCCACCGCTGCGTCAAAATGCTCGTCAACACGGGGAATCAGGTCCAGAATGGCTTCTGCTTCCATCTGCAACACTTTCTGGGCATCCGTCTCCAGTTCGTTCATGGTTCATCGTATCCTTTCAATCTTTATTTGCGGGTAATATTATCTATTGCCAGCACGTCTTTCAGCAACGCTTCCAGCCGGTCCAGACGCACCATGTTGGGTCCGTCGCTTAAGGCTTTGGAAGGATCGTCGTGCACTTCCAGGAACAGGGCATCAATACCGATAGCCGCCGCTGCCCTGGCCATATGGGGCACATACTGGCTCTGTCCGCCGCTGCTGGTTCCCTGGCCTCCGGGAATCTGCACGCTGTGGGTAGCGTCCATCACCACGGGGTAACCCAGCTCACGCATGATGGCCAAACCCCGCATATCGGTCACCAGTGTATTGTATCCGAAGCTGGAGCCCCGTTCTGTCAGCAGGATGTTCTGATTCCCTGCCGCTTCTATTTTCGCGATGACATTTTTCATGTCCCATGGCGCCAGGAACTGGCCTTTCTTCACATTGACACAGCGCCCGGTCTTCGCTATAGCACAGACCAGATCCGTCTGTCTGCATAAAAAGGCTGGAATCTGCATTACATCCAGCACTTCCGCGGCTTTTTCCACCTGGATGGTTTCGTGCACATCGCTGATGACAGGCACGTCCAGCTCTTTTTTAATACCGGCCAGCTGCTTCAGCCCTTCTTCCAGGCCGGGCCCCCGGAAGGATGTGTGCGAAGACCGGTTGGCCTTGTCATAGGATGCCTTGAACACATACGGCATACCTAATTTTTCACAGATCCGTTTAACTTCCTGCCCGATAGCCAGACTGTGTTCATAGCCTTCCAGCACGCAGGGTCCGGCAAACAACAGCATAGGCTGGCCCGGTCCCACTTTATAAGGTCCTACATTAACAATATGCATTATTTTCCTCCCAATAATCTGTTTACCGCGTCCAGATCCTCCTGGGTATCCACGCCGATGCCCCGGAAATCACTCTCCAATACTTTAATCTTATAGCCGTTTTCCAGCACACGCAGCTGTTCCAGGCTTTCCACCTGTTCCAGGGGTGTGGAGGCCATGGCCGCATACTGCATTAGGAATGTTCTTGTGTAGGCGTAGATGCCTACGTGTTTGTACACTTTAAACAATTCCGTTTTGTTACGGGGATAGGGAATCAGGCTGCGGGAGAAGTACAGGGCGTAGCCGTTTTTGTCCGTTATCACCTTCACCGCAGAAGGATCGCTGTACTCGCTTTCCTGCATCAGAGTCTTCATGGTTGCCATCTGCAGTTCAGGTTCCACCTCAAACGCTTCTGCCAGCCGGTCTATGATTTCCGGCGGAATCATGGGTTCATCTCCCTGCACGTTGACGATGACGTCTGCGTCAGGATATTTTTCCGCCACTTCCGCCAGCCGGCTGGTGCCGTTGGGATGGTCCTCCCGGGTCATGCAGACGCTGCCTCCGAAGGCAAGCACGGTATCATACACCCGTTTGTCATCCGTTGCCACTATGACCTCTGCCGGCCTCTTTGCCTTTTTTGCC
>JAFSOW010000081.1 GCA_017443165.1 Acidaminococcaceae bacterium
CACCGTGCCGTTACGGCGCGCCGACAGTACTTGTCGTTGCCTATGATAAGAACAATGTATTCACCTATCCGGGCGGCAAGTGTAATTCCGGAGCAGAAGACGCAACGATTGTAGCGACGCATATGATTCTTGCTGCCGCTAATGAAGGGGTGGACAGCTGCTGGCTGAATTTCTTTGATCCGGAAAAACTTGCGGAAGCGCTCGGTCTGCCGGAGAACGAAGAAATCCTGATGCTGATGGATCTGGGATATGCAGCGGAAGGCATTGGGCCGCTTCCCAAACATACGGACCGGAAACGCCTGGACCAGACGGTGAGTTTTATGTAAAGGCCTGCATTTAATAAGGATGAAGTATCATGATTACGTTGTCGGGACTTAAGAGATTCTTTGATGCAATTGACAGCGGTCATACATGGAAATGTGTTGTTGCGGGAAGCGAGATAAAGGACGTAAAAAAGGACCGTGAAAGTTCCGTTATAATTGAAGGTTATGACTTTTCAGAAAAGGCGGTTTATTTTGAAGGGCGTTACCTGCCGTTCTCACAGATAAAAAGTGTCCGCAGCCAGCCTTCTGCCATCCGTATCCGGGGAGGCGGCTGCGGCATCGGACTGCCGGTTTTTAAAATCCGGTTGGATTACGGCGCAGAAAATCCGGTTGTACTGGTTGTGGAAGATAAAGACAATGTGGACGAAATTATCAACAGGATTTGTATGGGCAATCGTGATACTACTCTGCAATATTATGTGGATCCCCACACCGGATTGAGACCAGAGAAAATTTCGCCGCCTTTATACTGATCAATTTCGGTAAGTGATCGTGTAAACCGGTAATTTCAAGGGAGTATCGTTTTTCCGTTTATTCACTGTTGCTTTACTTACATATCAGGGGAGAGATTCCGCTATGATTACCGATAAGGATTGGAAAGCAAACCTGAAACTGCTCAATGACCTCGCGATGCGGTATGAGGTCGGCGTCAAACTCCTGTATGAAAAAAACTATTTGAAAGAGTTCTATGATTTCTATGAAATAAGAAACAGAAAGGCAAAACTGGTTCCGGCAGAAGAAGGTTTTGAGGAAACATTAAAAAACGTAAGCGGTGAATACCGATGGGAGGCTATCGCTGAGAAGACGAAAAGCCTGTTTGGTTCGCCGCTTCGTGTGACAGTCTTTGACGATGATACAAAGCTGAAGGAGGAATTGGAAGGTCCCGACGGACTTGGTCCCTTCTTCTTTGTTTTTGATATGATGTTCTGCGAATATGGGGAGTATACCTTGTGCTTCATTTCGGGAAGCAACAACTAGAAAACAGCAGAACGGGCAGGCTGCAGAAAGCATGATAAAAATGATTATTGACGCGCATATGCATTTTTTTAATATTGAGGGCTTTGACGAACTTGCCAGGCTGGCGGACCATGAAAATTCCCGCCGGGGCTGGCAGGATATTTGCGACACAAACCATATCGCTTTTTCTGTCGCCATGGGGAACAGTTACGATGCGCCCTGCCGGTTTGGAGGAGTTACGCCCCGGCTTATAAACCTTGGGGGGGAACCTTTTTGCGTACAGCCTTATAATCAGCCTGACAACGTGGGATACTGCCTGGGGGTGCAAAGCGAAGAGATAACCCCGGGCAACGCCGAAAGGACCGCTATGGAGTTTGAGTATTATCTGCAGCGCGACCCCCATTGCCTGGGCATAAAGTTTTATATGGGATACCAGAACGTGTACCTGTATGATCCGAGGCATGAACCGCTGTTTGAACTGGCGAAAGCCTACGATGTGCCCGTGGCCATGCACAGCGGGGAAACCGCAAATCACCACGGCAGGCTGCGTTATTCCCATCCGCTGACGGTAGACGAAGCGGCTTGTCGGCACCCGGAAGTACGTTTTGTTATCTGTCACGCGGGCAATCCCTGGATTGTGGATGCCTTTGAGGTAGCAAGCAAAAACGAGAATGTTTTCATGGATTTTTCCGGTTTATGGGAACACCGTCTGACGCCGGAGAGGGAACAGGAAATCGGGGACTTTCAAAGATATGTGCGCATGTGGCTGACTTATCACGGAATATGGGACAAGATCATGTACGGAAGTGACTGGCCCCTTGTCAATATCCCGGATAATATCCGCAACCTGGGCAAGATTGTTCCGGAAGAACACTGGGGCGAGTTTTATTATAATAATGCGCTCCGGGTGTACAGCAGGATTAAAATAATAAAGACTGTGACAGGTAGTTGATGGCTGGTGTGAGGAAAATAATATGAAAAAAATAACAATAGAAATTGACACAGAATATATTCCGGCTGTTTCGCTGTTGAAACTGGCTGGCGTTGTGGAAAGTGGCGGTCAGGCTTCTTATGAGATAGAGCAGGGGCATGTGACCATGGACGGAGTCGTTTTAAAAGAAAAACGCAAAAAGGTAAGACCGGGAAGCACTGTGGTTCTGAATCATGAATACGCGATTCATGTAACCGGTTAATGCAGTATCTTAAGCTCAACAAAAAAACAGCTAATCCAAGGTTTAACTTCAGATTAGCTGATAGTTGATTTAGAAAACGTGTTCCAGGTGCCGGTGGCCGTGACGGTCGCGCCATATTCTGTCCATGTGTCTGTGGCCGCGATGGTCAAGCCACTTGTGTACCCTTACAAGAACATAGCCATGATGACGGCTGAACCTGTGAATGGGTCTGTGATGTTCAATTCTGATTATATGTGATGGCGGATTTTTAAGATGAGGGGCAGCTTCAGTGCTGTGCAAACCCATGATGCCGGTCAGAACGGTAACGGCCAATAATCCTCCCAGTATTTTCTTCATAATATCAACCTCCTTCATTTTGTTGCTCATACTATAACGTAAAAATCGTTCAAAACTATGACAAAAAAGGTTCTTTTATTTGTCATAGCAGAGCATAAGCAGGTTCTCAGGTAACATTATTTTCCGGTTGCCCATTGAGGAATGGATTTCCATAAAACTGTCAGGGAAAGAAAAGGTGAAGTATGAAAACCATTAACGAATATCTGTCCCACTGCTATCCAATACCGGAAATGCCGTCAGTTCTGCCTTTGCCTTCGGAAAAGTTTGTTGCCAGCTGGAAAGATGCGGCTGGACAAGATGCGCTGGATTTTCTGATGGAAATTACCTGCAGGAGCAGTATGGTATTTCCTTTGAAAGATAAAGGCGCGCTTCGTATTTTTCTAAAAAAAACTCTGGGAGGACATCTTCCGGTTATTACTACGGGGAATCACGAGGATTTCCGGCGTGTTGAAGCGATGTTGAATGGCCAGGATGTTTTAGCTGATGTCCCCATTACCGTAAACGCTTTTACCTTGCAGGCCCGGGCGGACAACATCAGTGGCCATCGTG
>JAFSOW010000082.1 GCA_017443165.1 Acidaminococcaceae bacterium
ACCACCCAGGTTGCCGTAGCCAAGGCAGAGGAAGACTACCATATCGCCCAGGTACGTTATGAAGCCGGTGTCGGCACCAACACGGATGTGCTGGATGCCCAGGTGGCGCTGAGCAGGGCCCGCAACAATTTTAACAACTCCCTTTACGATTATAACCTTGCCAAAACTGCGCTGGATACCGCCATGGGCATCGAAGCCCGTCCGGATGACTATAGGTACCTGAGCTACGGTGAGCGGTATAAGGCAACCAAAGCTGTATATGACGCGGCAGTAAAAGCTACCGATTCCGACAAGGCGCTGAACGAGACGGTAAGGGCGCTGGAAAAGGCCCGGTCTGAACGGCGGAAAGCGGCGTCAGCGGCAAAGAAGAAAAACTGACAGTTTCATAGTTGATTTTACGGATACTTACAGCATAAAACAGACTGTCGGCCGGAACATCATTTTGATGGTCCGGCCGGCACTTTTTTTGCCGGATATTGCGGTGCAGCGCTGGTTTGAGCAGAAAAGTTCACAGTTGTGATACAAAATAATACTGTCATTCCGTGCTTCTTTTTGCTATAATATTTCTAATATGGGATAATAGTTTGTTTTTGCAATCATTCCGGCTTACGAATCCGGAATACGCATGGAAGACTGCTTTGAAAAAGCATTATTTTTTTGAAACCTTACGGGGGCGCGGATAACAAAATGAATCGGTTGGTAAAATGGCTTGCAGGCATCGCGGCGGTTTTCTGCGTCCTTTTTTTGGGAATCACGCAGCTGGTTCTGCCGGGTTTGCTGGAAAAGGCAGGCTCTTATGCGGAAAAAATGGCGGCGGATTATATGAACGGGACCGTCCAGATCGGTTCACTCGCACAGTCTGGCCTGACCGGGTTCGTGGTGAGGGATGTGACCGTAAAAAACGGGAAGCAGCAGATTATTGCCTCCCTGCCGGAAACCAGGGTATCCTTGTCCCTCAACCCTCTTAAAGCGCTGGGAGGTCTGGAAAAGGCCGTTTCGACGATTGACCTGGAAAAGCCTGTTATGTATTTGGAACAGGATAAAGAAGAAAAGTGGAGTTTTCAGAACTTGTTGAAACCTTCGCAGTCGGAAACGACCCCGTTCTACGGGAAGGTCAACGTACACGGGGGAATCGTGAAGGTGAAGCTTCCTGAAGGAAACTGGGAATTTGGCGTGGAAGGGTCGGTGGACGGAAGCTACAATCCTGCCTTTGATCTGGACTTCAGGGTGAGCGCGCCCGGCATGGAGACCGCCCGTGTTATCGGCAGTCTTAACAATAAAGGAGCCGGCAAAATTCACATGAAATCGGACCGGGTAGATCTGGCCCCCTATCATGCCCTGGCGTTCCGTTATGGACAGGTTAAAGATGCTGCCGGGCAGGTTACGGGTATTGACGGGGAATGGGTTAATGACGGAAAAGACACCGTTTTAAAAGGAAAATGTACCCTGCAGGATGTGCGGGGCCGTTATCAGATGAACGGGCAGGAACTGCCGTTCCGGATTGCAGGGAATGTGTCTTCGTCGGACCATGTTATAACCGCGGATAAACTGCAGGTCAGCCTGAATGAGCAGGCCGCTGTTCTGTCCGGTGCACTGGATATCCATGACACGGATAATCTGGAAGGGCATCTGTCCCTGCAGTCAGACAAATTTACTTATAATGGCGAAACGCTGAAGAATATTGAAGCGGAAGCCGTGCTGGCCGGCAACAAGGCCGCTGTGAATTATTTTGCCGCCGCGTACAGGGACGGCAGGATCAGCGGGAAGGGCGTGTATGAACTGGCTTCCGGGAAACTGACAGGAACTGCTGATATCCGGAACGTGGCCCTGGACGGTGAAAAGTTTAACGGGGAAAAGTTCCTGCTCAATGCCTCGCTGGCCGGCAGTGGCACCTATAACCAGGAAGACGGCAAACTGAATGTGAATGTGGCCGCTAACACGATGAACCTGCAATGGCGGGAGACCCGGCTCAATGTCATGGATTTTGATGCAAATCTGACTAACGGCGGCGTAGCGATTAACACGTTTTCTGCGTTGACAGGGAACGGCGCGCTGCAGGCTGCTGGCAGCGTTTCCTTTGACGGCGGTTACGACCTGAGGGGGAAGATGGCGAATATGCCGCTGGATCCGGTCCTGGCCATAACCGGACAGGAAGGCAGCGGGTTTGTTTCTTCGTCTTCATACCACTTGTACGGTCAGGGAAGCCGTGTTAATTTTGAGGGACCGGTACAGCTTCAGCAGGTTGCCTGGAAAAATCTGTTTGTGCAGGATGGCAGCGGCAGTGTTACCGTTCGTGATAATGTTGCGCAATTAAAAGACTATCAACTGGTTATGGATCAGGGAAGCCATACGGCAAACGGAACGGTCGACCTGCGGGGCGGAGAGCCACGGCTTGATCTGGTTCTGGAAACGGAAAAAGTCCGCGTTGAACCACTGCTGGCAGCAGCAGGGTTACAGGGCGCGATTACCGCTACGGGCAATCTGTCCAACCATATGCATATAACGGGGACCTTGTCTGATCCCGCCGTACAGGGTGACGCAGATATGTCAGACGGCAGCGTGGAAGGATATCTGGTGGATTCCCTGACCGGCAGATATTTTTATCATAATGGCGCCCTGCGCCTGGATAATGTTGTTGTTAAGGCGCTGTCATCCACATTAAAGCTGCATGGGGTCATGGATGCTGACCGGCATCTGGATTTCGAGGCGGAGGCAACGGATGTGGATCTGAGCCGTCTGCCGGTACGTGACGAGAATGTAGCCCTTGCCGGCTATGCTTCCGCAAAGGGACATTTGTCCGGAACGGTGGATACCCCGTTGTTTGCAGGCAATGTTTCCAGTGAAGAATTTTCCGTCAATGAAGTCCCGGTAAAAAACCTGAAAGGAGTCCTGGTCAGCAACGGCAAGGATATTAACTCGTTAAAAGGCGAGTGTGAACAGACCAATACAGACGGGCTGACTTCCGCCTATATGATCGATCTCACCCTGAACAGACCGCAGCGGGATCTGCGGGGCAAAATGGGAATCATGTACGGGGACCTGCAGAACATCCTGAAAATGGCCAAAATAGATTTCCCTGTCAAGGGGCTGGCTGCCGGCACGTTGGAATTTAACGGACCAGATGCGGATACAGTGGCAGATTTCTGGGGCTATAATCTGGATGTCAACGGCGTAAAATACGATCAGATGGCACTGAAGGCGCGGCTAAAAAAAGGCATCCTGACGGTTGAAGATATTAAGCTGCAGGAGGACAGGGCCTTTTTCCGGGAAGGAACGATTGCGCTCCGCGGCACAGTGGACCTGCGCAAGCGGGAAATGAACATGAGGGCACGGGCGGTAGACGCGAATCCGGCTATTCTGACTGCGTTTATGCAGAAGCCCTTAATCCTTACCGGTTCGCTGAATATGTCGGCGCAGATGGAAGGCCCGTGGAAGAACCTGAAAGGAAACGGTTCCGCGGAGATCGTGCAGGGCTGTCTGGAAGAAGTGACATTTGATAAAGCTTCGGCTGAGTTTGTCCTGGATAACGACATCATTACGTTACGAGAGGTTTCCGCGGAGCAGGATGTTTACAGACTGACGGCGCAGGGAAAGATTCCGGTAGATGCATTCCGCGCAAGGGAAAACCGGAAAAATCCTGATGCGCAGATGGATGTAAAGGTAGATTTCAATAAAGCCAGCCTGGCGGTTTTCGGGGCACATCCCAGAATAGACTGGAGTCTGGGGGACACGAAGGGCATCGTTACCGTGGCAGGCACGCTGGACAACCCGCAGTTGTTCGGCACCCTTGCCGTTACGGATGGCTGCGTGAAGCTGAAAGACATCCATTCGCTGTTGGACAAGGTCAACCTGAAAGTGAACTTCAGCGGAAGCAGGATCCTGGTAGAACGGATTTCCGCTGTTTTGGGAAAGGGCACGCTGGAAGGAAACGGCAGCTATGATTTAAGGGCGTCCGGCGAACAGTCTTATCTGTTCAACGCTACAGCGAAAAATGCCGAGATCGATTCGGCAATTTTCAAAGGGCGCATTAACGGAACTTTTGCCGTATCCCCCGAACATTACCGGGTTCCGCGGCGCCTTCTGCAGAAACAGGCTGAAGGGTCGGGAGCTTCAGATAAAAATACGCCTAAGGCAACGGGCATGGAAGAAGGCTGGCGCCCCAAAATAACGGTGGATGCCGCGCTGGACGATGTCATGGTCAATATGCCGACGATCCCGTCTCTGGGCGAAGGAAACTCAAACT
>JAFSOW010000083.1 GCA_017443165.1 Acidaminococcaceae bacterium
AAGTAAGCCAGGTCGCCGGAGTCCAGGCGGATGCCGAAGTTGCCAAACTTTTTGCCTGTTGCCAGATATTCTTTGAATACTTTTATCGCATTGGGAATGCCGCTCTTTAATGTGTTGTAGGTATCCACCAACAGCACTGCATTGTTAGGATAGGTTTCTGCATAGAACTTAAAGGCTTCGTATTCCGTATCGAACATCTGCACCCAGGAATGGGCCATGGTGCCTGCTGCCGGAACGCCGTACAGTTCGTCCGTCAGGGTACAGGCTGTGGCCACGCAGCCTCCGATATAAGCAGCCCGTGCTCCGATTACCGCACCGGAAACGCCCTGGGCCCGACGGGAACCAAATTCCATCACCGGCCTCCCTGCCGCTGCACGCACGATGCGGTTTGCTTTTGTGGCAATGCAGGACTGGTGGTTGATGCACAGGAGAATAAACGTTTCCATCAGCTGCGCTTCCGCCGCCGGCGCCTTCACCGTAATAATCGGTTCATAGGGAAAAACCGGCGTGCCTTCCGGCACCGCATAGATATCTCCGGTAAATTTAAACTTACGCAGGTATTTCAGGAACTTTTCATCAAAGATTCCCTTGCCGCGTAAGAACTCAATATCCGCTTCATTGAAATGAAGGTTCTTTACATACTCAATGATATCCGTCAGCCCGCAGGCGATGGCAAAGCCGCCATTATCGGGAACACTGCGGTAAAACACATCAAAATAGGTCTGCTTTTTATAAAACCCGTTCAAAAAATACCCATTCCCCATTGTCAGCTCGTAAAAGTCTGTCAACAGGGTTAAGTTTTGCTCTGCAACAGTCGGCATTTTTGTCCTTCACCTCATTTCAAACATTGTACCAAGAAGACAGAGAACAAACCAATTCGTTTGCTGCGCTGTCTAAAAACTTTAACCTTTTGAATATTAATCCACTTTGATTATTTCCCCGTCATGACGAATGCGACCCGTAACATCTTTCAGAAAGCGTTGCCTCCGTTCCGGGATTATCATACCGCCCGGCTGTCCGTTTTCCTGCAGTTCTTCCGCTTCCGGCACAAAGTTTACCAACTGGATACCATAACCGCTGCGGACCAGCATGTCAATCATTGCATCACCCTTGTTGCAGAACAACACCAGGGAACGGCCTTCCATTTCGCCCTTTAATGTTCCTTCTCCCTTACCGGTTGCCGCTTTTCTGACAGTAATGCGCGTTTTCTTATAGTGAGGCATAATCAGAAATGCCTGCTCTTTACCTGTACGGATCACAAAATAGTTCTTCAAGCCGGAAGGCAGGATGACCCCATTCAATTTCGGATATACTTTTAAATTCGCTACCGCCGCCATCACGGTATGATCCGTCAATTCCACAACAGCGTTGCTTCCGCCTAAAACTGCCTGGTAATCCGTCGCAACATCCGATTTGTCGACTTCGTCAGCAAACGCCGAAGCGCATAACGTTAAAAAGACACACAACGCCAACAGTAACTTTTTCATACAGAAAATCCTCCTTCCAGTCATTCAGCAAAAACAAAACAGCATTAACCCACAACCAGAGTATGATTATTATTTATTGATTATACCACAATGCCTTTGCAATTACATGAAAATAAAAACAAAAAATCTGTGAAGTTAAGGAAACAGGGCTGCAGCAATGTGCCGCAACCCTGATTTGTTTTATTTTCCTTTAAACCAAACCTTTTTCAAAAAACTTATATGCCTTTATTTCCAGGGATCATCTTTTGCCGGAATACGGATTCCCGCCAGCAGCCCTTCATACTCCCACAGATACCACTCGCCGGTTGACGGTTTCAACCGCATGGTAATCGGTCTGGGATTATCTGCACCACCGCTCCTTACCCACAACTGAGCGTAATCTTTATTTTGATAACTGTACGGAGTTTCGGAAACTGTGAGCGTATAAGGCATGGACGGCGTGTAATTGTTGTCGGGGTTCGCCCCGTCAAAATAGGACTTTGCCGTATATTCCTTACCCCGTAGCTGATCCCGTAAAAACTGCTTGTTAAAATTATTCAAAGGACGGGGCCCTCTCAGTACATCCAACATGGCAATTCCCGCCTCTGCATTCTCCGTATACCGGACCAATGCGGCAATGGCATAGGCAGCAGTCTGTTGCGGCGTATTTGCAGGTTTGATTTCTGCCGAAGATTTCGGCAGCGGGTTAAGAACTACTTTCTTGCTTTCCATAGCATTAACCGCCTTTCCGGGCACACATGAACACAGGAACGTCAAAAGCAATGCGCCTAACAGAACCTTTTTCATCTTCATGTTACACGTCACCTCTGCTTTGCGTAATCATAAATCATTTATTCTTCCGAAAAATCTTCTTTGGGGGCAGAGCATAAAGGGCAGACCCATTCCTCCGGAACATCTTCCCATGCAGTACCTGCCGCTACGCCGTTATCCGGATCGCCTTCCGCAGGGTCATATACATAACCGCACACGTTGCACACAAATTTTTTCATGTTCATGCTCCTTTCTGCATTACTACCGGTAAAAAACACAAAAATACAAAGATAAGTAACCAACTCATCATTTATGTG
>JAFSOW010000084.1 GCA_017443165.1 Acidaminococcaceae bacterium
GTGACCCGGGAGCATCCGGAAGGAATTGTAGTAACAGCAGAAATCGCCAAAGAGGTAGACGCGGATGCATTCCTTTGTTATCCGGGGCTGCCGGACCGTAAACTTTCCATATTTGAGTTCTTGCGTTTTCTGGTGCGGCAGTGTTGGAAACAGGACTGGCGTACGATTCTGGCCGTGAGCCTGGCTGCGGGACTGATTCCGCTGATTACACCGATTGTAACGGAAACGATCTTTAAAGACATTATTCCTATATTAGACCGGAAAGGACTGGCCACGGTGACCCAGGTTGTCATGGTAGCAGGCTTTACCACAGCGGCTCTTAACACGGTGCGTTCCGTAGCGCTGCTGCGTCTTTCCACAGCTGCCGACATGAACGTGAAACCGGCTGTTATCAGTCGCGTATTAAGCCTTCCTGTGAAGTTTTTCCGTACCCTGCAGACCGGTGAACTGGCCAGCCGTATTCTGGGGCTGGAACAGGTTATACAGTTGATTTCCGAAGAAATCGTCGGCGTTATCTTCAGTTTTCTTTTTTCTTTCTGGAGTCTGGCGCTGATGTGTTATTACAGCGTGAAGCTGACGGCTATCGCTGTGCTTATCTGGTTTGTTTATCTCCTTGTTGTCTGGCTGATTATGAGTCGTCTTGTACAGGCCCAGCGGAAAATGACCACTGCCAGGAACCGGACCCAGGGTGTTTTGCAGGAAATTTTACCGGCCTGGTGAAGTTCCGTGTCAGGGGCGCAGAAGAGCAGGCCTATCATCTTTGGGGCGAGCGATTCGCGGAAGAGTGGAAGTGGAACTATCATTCACGCTGGCTGAAGAATTATAATACGGTGATTACGGCGGTACAGCCCGTGTTGCTTTCCCTCATCCTGTATTATTTTGCATTCCGGGAACTGGGCGAGACCATGACCCTGGGCACGGGAAATGTGATCAGTAATGCCCTGGGAGCAGGCGAAGCCATGACGGCTGCTACCTTTATTGCGTTCCAGTCTGCTTACACCGCCTTTAATGCATCCCTGAACGCGGTGATACCGGCGGCCGAGTCAGTCTCTGTGGTGAAACCGTTGCTGGAAAACATCAGGCCCATTCTGGACGCAGAACCGGAAAGTTCTGATGAGAGGCCTGACGCCGAGGTGCTTTCCGGAGCTATCGAAGTCAGGGATCTCCGTTTTGCTTACGATGCTGATTTGCCGGAAGTATTAAAGGGGGTCAGCTTCCGGATCGCAGCGGGGGAACATGTGGCTATTGTCGGCAGATCCGGTTGCGGGAAGTCTACCCTGATCCGTCTGCTGTTGGGCTTTGAAAAGCCTTTGGGCGGCGCGGTGTATTATGA
The DNA here is from genome assembly GCA_017443165.1 of Acidaminococcaceae bacterium. Classification (GTDB taxonomy): domain Bacteria; phylum Bacillota; class Negativicutes; order Acidaminococcales; family Acidaminococcaceae; genus Succiniclasticum. The sequence goes on from JAFSOW010000084.1 coordinate 1,334, forward strand.
CGGGCAGAACCTGGCGGAGATAAACGCCGCTTCCGTCCGTGCCCAGCTGGGCGTGGTGCTGCAGAACGGGCAGCTGATGACAGGCGACATTTACCGGAACATTATCGGCATCAACGACCTTACCCTTGATGACGCCTGGGCTGCGGCGGAAGCGGCAGGCATTGCGGATGACATCCGGGAAATGCCCATGCAGATGCAGACCGTTGTCAGCGAAGGCAGTACGAATATTTCCGGCGGTCAGCGGCAGCGTATCCTCATGGCCAGAGCTCTGGCCATGAAGCCGTCCATTATTATCTGCGACGAAGCGACCAGTGCGCTGGATAACCGGACTCAGGCCATTGTGACAAAGAGTCTTGACCGGCTTAAGGCTACCCGCATTGTGGTGGCTCACCGCCTTTCCACTATCCGGAACGCGGACCGCATTATTGTGCTGGACGAAGGACGCGTGGCCGAAAGCGGCACCTTTGAGGAACTGGTGAAGCAGGGAGGTCTTTTTGCCGCCATGGTGAAGCGGCAGATGGCTTGACCGATTGGAAAACAGGAGGAAAACATGATTGTTCAGGAATTGCCTATGCGGGAGTTTTATGCTCACCTGCGTCGTCATCCCATACCGGAAATTATGGACGATACCTGTCTGGTGGCTGTAGCTAACGTGGAAGCGCAATATGGCAACACGATTACCCACGGGGCCGGGCTGGAAGTGCGGTTGGGGGAACAGGCCCGTTATGTGGATTACATCATGAACATCGATGTGGAACATATTCCCTTCGTATCCTCCCTCTGGTATGAAATTGATTATGCAGAGTTTGCCAAAGGCGGGCCCATTGAGCCCTGCCTGTTCGCCAACCTGGCCCTTGCGGAACACAGCTATTCCGAACTATGGGACAAAATGCTGCCACCGTTTATGGGGGAACGGAGGGCCCGCCGGTTACGGGCTCCCCTGGACCGGGTGACAGCAGCCCTGCCAAAAGGCGCTTCTATTAAACAGATTGGCACCATGTCCAGCCGGGGCGAACTTGATATCATGCGCCTGGTTATTATCTTTTCCGTATGGGAATCCGTCTTTGACGGACTGAAGGCTATCGGCTGGCAGGGCAGTACGGAAGCCCTGAGGGAAGCACTGGAACCCTGGAAAGAAACAAAAAACGTAGCTGTCAATATCGATCTTGGGGAAGTGGGAGTGCTGCCCAAGATTGGCATAGAGGTATGCTCCAACTGGCGCCATCCGCTGTTGATGGATAAATTCATAGCGCGCCTAGAGGAAGCCGGGCTGTGCCTGCCTTCCAAAGGGGAAGCACTGCGGCGCTGGATACGGATCCGGCCCGATGGGGACCCCTTCATCCAGACCCTGATTGCCTATTTTAAGCTGAATTATAAAGATGGGCGCATCACGGAGGCAAAGGCCTACCTGGAACAGTCTCCCTACATCCACCACCATTATTTTGACGCATACGACCGCCCCCTGCGCCTGGATATAGAACTTGCGGACGGGCAGAAAATTCTTCCTGTGGGAAAAGCGCTGGACCTGATCCGGGACTGCGGGCAGAATAGGGTGCGCCATGTACGGCTTACAGGAGGCGTTGCCGGATATAAAGATTTGCCCATTTTGCTGCAGGAGAGCAAAAAACAGGGCGTGGCAACAGAGCTTGTAATTACGGGACAAGTGCAGGAAACATGGCTTGCTCCCATGGTTGCCGCCGGAGCGGACACTTTCCTTGTGGATATGGAAGGTGCTGCGGACGTTGCAGCACGGACCACGCTGCAACTGTTGCGGAACATGCGATTCAGCAACGTGCGGGCACGCTGGTATATGCATCGGGGCAACACAGAAGAATTGAAGGCAGTTGTTGAAACAGCAGCCCGGCTGGGAGTACAGGAACTTCTCATTACCGGTGCGAAACCGCAGGTCGGAAACAAAATGAAAGCGCAACTGCCGGATTGGTCACAGATGGAAGCGGCAACTGCATTTATAAGGGAATACGAAGAACGTAATGCCTCGCAAGAGGTGCTGTTGCAGGATAAAAAGACGCGTCTTACAGTGGAACCCTGCTTCTCGCAGTTGCGGGCCTTTATGGGCGGTACAGATGCCAGGTATAATGACAATCAGGGTATCGGGCGTGGATGTGAGGCTGGCCGGTCTTTCTTTGCAGTGGCGGTGGACGGGAGTTTTACACCCTGCCTGTACATAGAGAAGAATGCCGAAATGCCGCATGCTGGCTGCTGTAACACAGAAGGCATTGTTGTTTATTGGGAAAAATCCCCTGTTCTCCGAACATTACGCTGTTCCGGAGAAAGAATCAGGGAATGTGCGGACTGCTGTTTCCAACGCCGTTGCCTGCATTGCCAGGCCTTGGGGAGGGATATCACGTGCCCGGTGTACCATGCGCTGTGATGATGATTCCTTCAGGTGAAGAAGGAGCGATTATATGAGTCAATCCGGTTTTATCAGTTATCTCTACAGAACCTTTTTTACCTTCAGCGGAAGGCTGAACCGTAAACCGTATATTATGCGTTCCCTGGTGGCGATTTTCCTGCCTGTGATACTTGCCTTCGTATTGTTTTATCTGTTCGCGGGCGGGTTAAAGCCGGGGCAGGATTATCTGCATAAAGACTTGCTCTGGCTGCATGTGACTGTGCATTCGCTGTTGATTATACTTGCTATTTTCATGGGCTTTTCGCTGGGGGTACGCCGGTGTCATGACCTAGATAAAA
>JAFSOW010000085.1 GCA_017443165.1 Acidaminococcaceae bacterium
AACAAAAGCATTCTGGAGCTGATCCGCAACGGGGAAAATATCGTCACCACCCACTCGCTCTGGAGTATTTTCAATGATGAAACAATACGCGCATTCAGTGAAAGCAACTATAAATATATCGCGCTCTTTGACGAGGTGCCCCAGTTATTCCGCGACGTGGTAGGCACGGGGCACAAACTGGATGAACCGGCGGGCAGCATTCGTTTCGGCCCGGCCGATATCAAACTGATGCAGCAGGCCGGCATGGTTCGCGTACAGCACGGAACCATCCGTTTTAATCCCGAATGCGAATACGCAAAGTCCGACAAAGATTACAAAGTATTCAATGCAATAAAAAACCTGAGTTACAGCTGCACATTATATCCTTTCGGCGAAAAGGACGGAACCTTCACTTCCATCATCGCCTTCGCCAGGCGGGAACTGTTCGCCTGCTTCCGGGAGTGCTGGTTTTATTCCTACATGACCGAAGGCAGCATGCTGCACAACTATTGCGCCATGAACCACATTGCCATGGAATATTACCATATCGACGACGGACGCATGATCCGGAATCCGGGCGGCAAGTATGTGGAGACCTACCCGAGAGGAATTGAAAACCTGGTCATTCTGGACGGCAAACCCTTTAACATGGATGCCAGCCTGTCCAAAACCTGGTACCACAACGCCAGCAAGGACGCGTCCCAAGCCGGGCTGAAAGAACTGAAACAGAAATTTCGCAACGCGTACGAATTCATGAAAACCCAGGGCGTTCGCAGCGATTCCTTTCTGTTCACTACCTTCAACGCTTACAAAGACCTGTTACGCTGCAACGGAAGGCATTATCCTTCCCTGCGCCGGTTTCTTCCCTGTAATACCAAAGCGACCAACTCGTACCAGAATTGTACCGGCGTTGCCTACCTGTGCAACCGTTTCTTTGACGTAACCTGCACGAAATTTCTGGAACAGCGGGCCAAAGCCGAGAACAATCCGGAACTGCTATTCAATAATGACAATTACGCCCTGTCTGAACTGGTACAGTTCGTCTGGCGTTCCAACGTACGGGTACGGGAAGCCTGCCAACCTGTTTACGTGTGGATTCCAGACCGGCGGATGCGGACCCTGCTGCAGGACTTCCAGGAACGGTCGATAAAACCCTGAAGAAACGGGCCCTCCTACGGGGAACATGGAAAACGCGCCCGGCATCCCCTAACCTGAAGCACAGGCTTGCGCGGATCAATCGGAAAAAAGCAGATCTGTACCACGCATTTGCCGTGCTGAAAGCAAAACGGTTTTTACTATAACGGTTACTCTTCCCGGTCACTTTAGTGACCGGACTTTTTTTGTAACTCCAGTCATGGAGCGGTTTTCCAGCCTGCTTTCTGTTATAAATATAGACAGCGTTATTTGTCTGTCTCCCAGTGACACTTCTTTCGTTCATTTTATTGCTTTGTTCGGGAAAGCTGCCACTGCGCCGTACGGGAAAAATGGGGAGTAAAAGAATAAACCGGCACAGGAGAAATCTACGGCTGTTGAAGCAAACCCGTTTTTATTCTTCCACGGTTAATCCATCACATAATGGCAGCAGTTGATCCAACTTCTCTACGTTTCGTTTCTGATCTGCCAGGGGGGAAGAGGAAAGCAAAAACTTTCTGGCCTCCCTGGCTCCCAAATTAGGCTGAAATAAATTATATACTACTATCCAATGTAAAAAAAGAAAATATAATCTATTTCTTTTTCCGTCGACGCCACAGGTATCTGGCGCCAGATGCAGCCAGCACTGCGACAGCTACACATGCAGATAACATGTCGGGGCCCCGGTAATCGTCGCCGCCAGACTGCTTGCCGTCCTTCCTGTCATCAGTCTTGTCCTCGGCCGGTTTCACGGCTGCCGTATTTTCATCCGCGGAATATGGTATCGCCGGCGAAAGCGGAACAGGTTCATATTTCTTATTCACGGACAAGCTGACCGGACCGGAGTTCAGCCTCACTAAAAAGGGTTTATCATGACCTTTGAACTGTCCGGTATATTGGCCCTTCATCCCAATGGAAACCTGTGTCGCGTCTTTTGGCACCTGATATTCAATTGTATTATCAATCGCATTGTCATGGGATTGTTTATATTCTCCTATCTCCTTGTCTCCATTTTTTGCCTTCACATATATTGTGCAGTTCCATTTGAAATGTTCAAGAGGATCCTTCCCGTTTTCTTTTCTCTTTTCATTAATTTCATCAAAAGGACGCACCTTCAGATAAAAATGAACCCGGATTTTTTGCCCTGGCGCAACTTCTCCGTCAAAAACCCCGGCCTCTGTTACTATTGCATCATTTACATCTTTAAAACTGTGGGCGCCTTCAATTTTATACAGATCGGTAACGCCTTGGATCGGGCTGCTGAGCATCTCGGACAAACTCAGGTCATCGGTGTCATAGAATTGCGCGTAAACAGCCGGCGCCTCTGCCATCCCCAGGAAAAATAAGGACACAGACAACAAAGCAGTAAAAAAGTTATGCAAAAAGCCCTGCCGATAACAGGACTCCCTTTCAACCATCACGTTTTTCATATTACCGGGTCTCCTTTACAACACCCAGGTTACCGGGAACACTTCCCCGTTGCCTTGGGAACCGTTGATTCATTCGTTATGAAAGCGCTGAATCAATGAGCCTGCGCTTCTTGAATTGATTATACCGCCACGCTACATCACCATAGTCACTCCCCACAAGCGCCGAGCAAATCCATTGTGTCGTCAATGAATTTCAGCGCGGCTTTTTCTGACAAAATCGCCTTAGGGGCATGTTTATGAATTTCTCTACGCAGAGCCTTTAGCCGCGGATCAATTTTTTTATCCTGCAAAGATTTTAAAGCCAGCCTGTCAGCCTGTGCGATGCGCTTGAACTGTTTCAGTTGCGGCTTGCATTCTGCCAGATATTGCGGCTCCAAATTGTTCAGCAAAAGGTCGGCGGCTTTTTCCATCTCGTCAATTTGACGCGACAGTTCTGCGACGCCTGTAAGCTTTCGATTTAAACGCGCCGACATCATAACAGTACGAACGGCGTCTACAAATTCGGGCGCGTCGTCCGCTCCGCATTTCGCCCAGGAATTCTCCATGTGGCTGGAATGTACAGCAAAAACTTTCATCGCGGGAGCCAATTCGCCAAATTGTTCCTTCAAAACTCTATCCCAGGCTTGCGAGGCATCGTAAGAAGCCGGATTGTCTGCGTAGATTGCTCCCGTTGCAAGAGCAATCTTTGACATATTGTACTGCGACATCGGATTAAAGAAAACCGCCGATGCATTGGAAGCCGGCAGTTTTTCAATCGCTCCGAGGGCAAGTTTGGCGTTACGTTTGGCTCTGCGTTTGCCGACCGGCGCAACACTGTAATCGTTCACCGGGTAGTTCCACCAAATACCGAGTTCACGGCCATAAATTGTATTGGCCGCCTGATAATCCTCCTCTGAAATACCGTCGCAAACTACTCCGTCGCCAGTGTACAGCACGATAATCTCTTTGCTTAAAGTGTCAGCAAAATCTTGCGTATAATCGTTGGTTTCACCGGAATTGCCCAGCATATCAAAGCGATAATACTCAGTAGGAACGGTTATCAGCGAAGCAACGTCCTTGTACTGCCTGCGCAGCTCTTTTTGCACGCGGTTGAGAAAACCGGCCTGCGCCCTGCCGCTCTCATGATGCGTACCGTTTTTGTCCTTCAGATCGTCGAAGAAAACCGCAAAATCGCGCACGCCAATTTTATACATGACATCGAGTTTGTGCATCAGCAGAGCAAAATCCTTTTCGCCCTTCGCGCCATGATAGCTGAGGTCAAGACCGGGCGACACCGCGAAGATAAAGCGAACGTTGTTTTGCTGCG
>JAFSOW010000086.1 GCA_017443165.1 Acidaminococcaceae bacterium
GCCAAGTGAAGCTATAATTTCCATGCTATCCTCCTTACTTTTTAATTCATAGACTAATTCATAAACATTAAAAATCTCAGGGAAACACTGAGTCAACTATAATTACTCTTCTATGCCCCTTCACAAAATCACATTCATCCCATGATGCGGGTCCGGTTTTCCAGGGCCTTGGCAAGCGTAACTTCATCTGCATATTCCAGGTCTCCGCCCATGGGCAGACCCCGGGCGATACGACTTACAACCACAGGCTGATGCTTTAGCAACTGCGCCAGATAAGCCGCTGTTGCTTCTCCTTCCACATTGCTGTTCGTGGCAAGGATTACTTCTTTTACGTCCCCGCTGCCAAGCCGGGACAGCAATTCCTTAATCCGGAGTTCTTCCGGCCCAATGCCATCCAGTGGAGACAGGCATCCATGCAACACATGGTAAACACCTGTATAGCCACGGCTCCGTTCCATAGCCATGGCATCCTGGGGCTGTTCTACCACACAGATCGTACTGTGGTCACGCTTCTCATCCCTGCAGATCTCGCATTCGTCACTGTCCGTCAGATTAAAGCATTCCCTGCAGAAACGAATGTCCCGTTTCGCCTGCAACAGTACTTCCGCCAGACGGCGCACATCCTCTTCCGGCATATCGATGATATGGTACGCCAGACGGAGGGCAGATTTATTGCCAAGACCGGGAAGACGCCTGAACTGGTCATACACGCTGTTCAGCGGCTTTATCATGCCAGCCATATTACATTCCCGGAATCTTGAGACCACCGGTCACTTTGTTCATTTCTGCTTCTGTAACCGTATCCACCTGATGGAGAGCTTCGTTAACGGCAGCCAGAATCAGGTCCTGCAGCATTTCTACATCTTCCGGATCCACGACCTGGGGATCGATCACCACTCCGGTGAGTTCTTTCTTGCCGGTTACGGTAACCTTTACGGCACCGCCGCCAGCAGTACTTTCAAAAGTGCGGGCCTGCAGTTCCGCCTGTACTTTCTGCATTTCTGCCTGCATCTTCTGTACTTTCTGCAGCATGCCCTGCATATTACCCATACCGCCCATGCCGGGGAATTTCATACCTTTCATGTTTCCGTCCTCCTGTAATAGTAACTATAATTTGTATTTATGATTTTTTTATGTTGAACCTGAAGGCCTATACCTTGTGCAGCGTTGCCTTGAACATTTCCATGGCTTTTTTTGTACTTGCGGATACATTTGGCTCTGCTTCAGCTGTTGGCGTTCCCGGCTGTTTCGGAGCAGGCTTCACAGAACCCGCTGCCGGTAAAGTTTTTGCTTTGGAAGCAGGTCCCGGCGTTTTTCCTGCCGGCGGTACGCTTCCGGTTTTCCCACCCATATCCGTCACGCATTGCAGCCGGATGGGTACCCGCGCCACCCGCAGCAGGATTTCCTCCACTACTTCCCGGTAATCCGGTTTCTGCAGGCGTTCACACAAAAACTTCATCTTGAAGCCAACAATCAGGGTCTGGTTCTCATAGGCCAGCACGGAACCGTGGGAAGCGCAGGACGCAATAGAATTTTTCCGTTCTGCTTTCAATATTTCCATAGCCCTGGTCCAATACTCATCCCCGGCTGCCCAATCACTGCCATAGGGAGTAAAGCTTCCATTAGAAGATCCTGTACCGTTTCCAGCCGCTGCAGCATTTTGTAAAGAAGCCGCAGGGGTTTCATGCGGATTGCTTTGTACCGGAGGAACAGCAGCAACCGGTTTCCTTTGTACTGCTGTATCTTCCTTTTTCTCCTTATCCGCAGTTATCACAGACATTTGTTGCGCATCTTCTTTTACACCGGCCGCCGGTTCCGGTTTTTGCGGTTTATCATGTACGACCGGTTCATCCGGTCTTGGCTTTGCGGCTTCTGCCGGTGCTGCTGCGGCAACCGGTTCATGCACCGCCACCGTGACCCCACCGGCTTTTAATGCCGCCAGTTCCTGCTCCAGCCGGTTGACTCGGGCAGCCAGCGACTTAAGCGTCCGGCTATCCTCCCGGCACAGATCATACAGGCACATTTCAGCGGTGACCCGCCCCCGGGCGGTAAAGCGCAGTTCATTCATGGCCTGATGGATAATTTCCTGAGCCGCCAGAATCCGTTCCCCTGTATAATATGAAGCCAGCTTTCCCAGTTCTTCTGCCGTATCCGTCACATATATAGGCTGATACTCCGGCGTTGCCCTGTACAGCAGCAACGCCCGCATGTAACCGGACAATTCTATCATGATCTGGCTGATATCCTTGCCCTGCAGCAGCAGCTTATCAAAAATAGTAAGGGCAGAAGCAACTTCCCGCTGCCCCACCGCACGGACCAGTTCCCGGAGAATCTCCCTGCCGATGATACCGCGTACGGAGCGGACCGTTTCTGCGGTAACGGTTTCCGCCATCACACCGCACTGCTCCAGCAGACTCAGCGCATCCCGCATGCCTCCCTCAGAAGCCGCCGCAATCAGTTCCAGCGCTTCTTTGTCCGCTTCAATATCGCTGCCCTCCGCAACCTTTTGGAGATGCGCCACAATTTCCTCCTGGGTAATCGGATGGAAATCAAAACGCTGACAACGGGAATGAATGGTTGGCAAAATTTTCTGCGGTTCCGTTGTGGCAAGGATAAACACCACATGCTCCGGAGGTTCTTCCAGAGTTTTCAGCAACGCGTTGCAGGCCTCTGTAGTCAGCATGTGGGCTTCATCGATGATATACACTTTGTACCGGCAGTTCACCGGAGCAAAGTCTGCATTCTTGTTCAGATTTTTAATATCGTCCACGCCCCGGTTTGAAGCGGCATCCAGTTCCTGCACATCCATCGCGCTGCCGTCCGTAATCTGGCGGCAGTTCAGGCATTCACCACAGGGATGGTCCGTAGGGCCGTTCAAACAGTTCAGCGCCTTGGCAAAGATGCGGGCCGTGGTGGTCTTGCCGGTGCCCCGGGGTCCGGTAAACAAATAGGCATGCGCAATACGGCCGCTGGACAACGCGTTCATCAGCGCCTGCTTGACCGGTACCTGCCCCACCAGCGTATCAAAACTGGACGGACGCCAGCGCAGATATAGAGTTTGGTAAGCCATGTCGCACATCCTTTCCTGTTCCCGGGAGTCTAATAAATTTTACTCTATTATTATAGTAAAAATCAGCTAAAATAACAATGAATTAAATATAAAATCTCCGAGAAAAATAAAGTTGCAAAGAAGAAGATCCAAGCCTTTTTCTTTACAACTTCGAATTTGCAATCTTTTTAGGATTTTTTTAATTTGCGGCGTTACTACGCGTTACAAATACATTCGACCACCAGGCAGTTTATCTGCCCGCTGCCAGCGCCACGTTTTTAAAGTATGCCGGCAGGCCAACTGACCGCCACTGCCAATCGTGCCAAATTTCCTGAGCGGTTGCGCCGTAGCACAGACGAGTCACGGATTTTTTCACAAAATCGCTGTAAGAGTCCTGTCTTTCTTCCGGTACTTCCGCCATTTTTTCTTCCAGAAACTGCAGCCTCCTGGCTACAGTCAGCTTTCTTTTCTTAATTTCATTCATTCTTGCAGTTGCATCAAATAATTTTTTCATAAATTCTTTTCCTTCCTTTTTTGTTTTCCGCATTCTGCTGTCATGGCACCATGCCAGTACACAAAGACACGCTGATTCATCCGCCTGACGAACAAACCCATGTAACCAGCGTCTCCCTGGCAAAAAAAGAATAGCCCTGGCTTCATGCAGTTGCCAAGACTACTTTTTAACACGGGACCTCAGCAGAACAACGAATTGAATTATAGCACACTTTTAAATAAACGCAAGACTCAAATGTGAAAAATTTTCAAATTATCGGTTTTAACAACCCGATGTCAGATGTTGCAGATTTAAGGGTAACTTTGTTTAAACAGATAAGAAAAGAGCAATCCTCAACGGATTGCTCTCAACCGGTTGTCCTGTAAGACCGCAGGGCAGGCACCCCCACGGCGCATGCAGGTATCCGCTTAGTGCTGCTTCCTTCCGGACCTGACACGGTTCACAGGCCTCCATCGCGCAGGACCTGCCGCTACAGCCTTACAGAAAAACCATTATTGTTCTTCAATTCAGAAGAAAAAAGGCGCAATGCGGCACTCATTTTTAAATGGCGGAGAGAGAGGGATTCGAACCCTCGGTACGGTTTCCCGTACACACGCTTTCCAGGCGTGCACCTTCAACCGCTCGGTCATCTCTCCGGTTGTAGGAAATAAAGCTTTTTAATTGTAAATACGTGGCTGAAGGTCAGCCACGTAAGATATTATACGGATATTAGCTTTTTTTGTCAAGCGTTTTTTAGTCTTCGCTTTCTTCGTCCGGCATTACCCAGAGAGTACGGCTGCAATTCAGTAAAATATTCTGGGCCGTGCTCCCCATCAGTAATCCTTTGATAGGCCCTGCCCCGGTTTTCCCGGTGATGACAAGGCTGCAGTTTTCCTCTTCCGCCAGCTTGCAGATTTCCCGGGACGCAGCGCCTCCGTCCGCAATCACGTAGCGTGACTGTATACCGAAGTCCTGCATCTCGTTGCAAAGTTCCTTCAGCATATCCTCTGCCATCTCTTTGTTTTCCAGCAGTTCGTCGTCGCCCCGTACACCTTCAATAACATGCACAAAGATGACCTCCCCTACGTTTTCCCGCAGGTTACGGATAAAGTTCAGGGCAATCAGGGACTTCCGGGAGAAATCCGTAGGCAGCAGGATGCGTTGCAGATAATCACTGCACTTGTAATCCCCTTTCACCACAAGGGTTGGGATATCTATGGCCCGTACCGCGTTAAAGGTATTGCTTCCCCTGAACGTACTGGCCCAGATGCCTTTACCGTGTGAAGCCATGAACAACAGGTTGATATCATATTGGTCGACGGCTTTCTGGATACCGTTCAGCACATCCGGATTGCTTTCCCACAGGATTTCCACTTTATCGTATCCGGCTTTTTGGATGTCCTGTGCCAGCCCGTTTAAACGGCTGTACGTCTTTTTGTAATAAGCAGAAGACTTGGCAAAATTCTCTGCCTTTTTAACAACGTGAAGCAGGTACACTTCCGTTTCCGGATCAAGGCAGACACTGTAAAACACATCCAATATACGGGGGGTAAGTTCCGACAGGTCCAAGGCCAGCATTACTCTGGAAAACATTTGCAGATACTCCTTTATCAATATACATTCATCACTTTGCCCGGATTCAGGATATCAAGCGGATCCAGGGCTTTTTTTATGGCTTTCATCATAGCAAGTTCCACCGGATCGGTGTATTTTTCCATCGCATAAACTTTTTTCGCGCCGATGCCGTGCTCGCCGGAAATACGGCCGCCCAGACTGTACACGTAGGAATAAGCTGTTTCATGGAAAGCATGCTGCTGTTCTTCCCAGGCCTCGTCACTCATATCACCCTTCATATGCTGGAAGTGCAGGTTACCATCGCCGGCGTGGGCCAGGCAGAACATGGTGAAATCGTATTTCTTCGCTTCTTCTGTCAGGCGCTTGATGCAATTGGCAATCTGGTCAACAGGAACAACCAAATCGTCGGACTGGGCAATCTTGCTGAGAGAGCGGGTGGATTCCAGGCAGTTGCGCCGCACGGTCCAGACACGGTCATCTGCTTCCAGCACATCAATGGCGCCGGATTCTTCACAGATTTCTGCCAGTTTTTCCATTTTGGCGTCCACCTCGTCTTCATTGAAAGTTTCCATGCTGACGATGAGGTAGCACACGCCCTCATCACAATGGGGCAGCTTAATCTCACTGTATTCACAGGAACTCTTCAGGAAGTTGCTGTCCATGAATTCCACACTGGTGGGTTCAAGTCCGGCCTTTACCAGATTCGGCACCAGGGTGACGGCCTTATCCAGATCGTCATACACTGCAGCCACATCCACTTTATAGGGAGGAAGCGGTAACAGTTTCAGGGTCGCTTTGCAAATAATGCCCAACGTGCCTTCCGAACCCATGACCAGCTGTTCCAGACAATACCCGGTGCTGCATTTTTTCAGACGGGATCCCAGCGTTGTAATTTCACCGGTAGGCGTTACTATTTCTACGGAAAACACCTGATTCCTCGTAGTGCCATAACGTACTGCTTTGTTACCACCTGCGTTGGTAGCGATATTGCCGCCGATGAGGCAGCTTTCCGCGCTGCATGGGTCACCTGCGTACAGCAGCCCTTTTGCTTTAGCGGCCATCTGGATATCGATGGTACGTGCGCCGGCTTCGGCTACAGCATACATGGCGTCTTCGTTGATTTCAATAATCTTGTTCATTTTTTCCATGTTCAGCACGATACCGCCCAAAACGGGAATCGCTCCGTCGGAAACGCTGGTGCCGGCGCTGCGGGGCGTTACCGGCACAACAAACCTGTTGGCCAGTTTCATGACAGCAGCCACTTCCTCCGTCGAATTGACCCACACAACCACTTCCGGCAGATGCATCAGGCGGGGATCCGTCTCTTCATCCGTCTTAAAACGGTCCAGGGTTTCCGCATCGGTCTTTACATTGGCTGCGCCAACCACTTTTTTCAGTTCTTCCAGCAGTTCAGGGGTAACAGGATTATACTTTGCCATACAAACTCTCCTTTACCGGCGTTCCTTTTCTCCGTCGCATCACAGGCAAAACGCCAAAACCTTAAATTTTGCAGATAACAATAAGTTTATACATTAAAAATCTTTCCGGGATTCAGGATATTCTTCGGATCCACGGCCCGCTTTATTATACGCATGTATTCCAACTCAGCCGGTTCTGTGTATTCTTCCATATAATGCAGCTTCTTGGCGCCAATGCCATGCTCACCGGATAACCTCCCGCCCAGACTGTAAACGTAGGGATAGGCTTCCCTGTGGAATTTTTCCACATTCTCATTCCACTCTTCTTCCGTCAGATCCTTACGGCACATGCAGACGTGCAAATTGCCATCCCCGGCATGGCCCAGCACCATGACTTCAAAAGGATAATGGTCTCCCATAGCTTTCACATGCTCGATGGTTTCCGCCACCTTATGCACCGGAACCACGAAATCGTCTGTAATGGTCACATCGGACAAAATCCGCAGCGACTCCTGGCAGTTACGGCGCAGGCTCCACAACCGGTCGTCCGCTTCCAGCACTTCCAGGGCTCCGGCTTCCTCGCAGAGTTCGCTTAATTTTTCCAACCCGGTGTCAAGCTGGTTTTCATCAAAAGTTTCCACCGTTACATATACAAAGTTGGCAATGTCCCGGTGGGGCACGTCGATTTCACAAAACGCCGTGCTGCTGCGGACAAAACTGTTGTCCATAAACTCGATGCTGGTAGGATTCAGGCCTGCTTTAATTACAGTGGGAACCAGACGGGCGGCCTTTTCCACGGAATCAAACATAGCCAGCACGTCAAACCGGTACGGAGGCAGAGGCTGTAATTTCAGGGTAACTTCCGTAATGATGCCCAGAGTCCCTTCCGATCCCATGATCAGCTGCTCCAGCGCATAGCCTGTCGTCTTCTTCTTCAGGCAGGCGCCCACATGCATGATTTCTCCCATAGGGGAAACTACGGTCATACCGTACACCTGATCCCTTGTTACGCCGTAGCGGATTGCCTTCATGCCGCCTGCATTGGTTGCCAGGTTGCCGCCGATCTGGCAGGTTTCCGCGCTGCTGGGATCTCCCGCATATACCAGGTTATGTTTCTTTGCAGCAGCTTGACATTCTTTTACCAGGGCCCCGGCTTCCGCAACCAGATACAGACCTTCCGTGTTCACTTCCAGGATGCGGTTCATGCGCCCCATCAACAGGATAATCCCCCCGCATACTGCGATAGCACCGTCAGCCAGGCTGGTCCCGGCACTGCGCACCGTAATGGGAATATTTGCTTCATTGGCAAGCTTCACGACAGCCGCCACTTCTTCCGTTGAACCGGGGGCCACTACCGCTTCCGGCGTATGGAATTTGGCAGGATCAGTTTCTTCGTCTGTTTTGTACTGATCCAACGTGTCCGGATCCGCATATACATGCTCTTTACCAACAATGGCCTGCAAGCCAGCTATAAATTTTTCGTCAACTTTGTTATACATATGTTTCCCCCTCAAATTTTTTCTTTATTATAACACTTTTTTATTTAGTTAGGAACTGTGAAGAAATAAAATGAATAATATCATACAGGACAGGTCAGATGTGCGAGGTACTCAATTTATTTAGGCCAGTGAATACCATACGCAGTGCAGCAGTTTGCGTAAAACCTCCGGGTATTCTTCCGTCAGGCTGTTCCGGTTGACCCGTTCCCCAATCTGATGCAAATCCTTACCCCAGGGGCCAAATAAAAAGAAAGGAATCTGCAGCCTCGCCAATGCTTCCATATCAAACTGGTAATCCGGTCCCCACAACGGCGTATTAGCTTGGTACACAGGGTTTTTCGCATTATTGGAAAGCCCGCAGTAACTACAGTCAGATACACCCGGGAAATAGCTTTTAATTATAACATCCTGCATGGCCGACAAGACTTTTTTATAAACTTCAAACCGTTCAGCGTCCTTTATATCTTCACTACGTACCGCCGGATAATACGGCGGGGCAAAACCAAACAGGACCACGGGCTTGTCAAAGTTCAGAAAATCCAGCGTCTGCTGCATCATCCACAGGGTAACTTCGGGAAATGTTTTATGCTCGTTCTGCAACAGTATTTCTTTCTTCCGTTCCGTTTCCTGCCAGAATTCTTTAAAGCCATTGTGCTGCTTTGCCTGTTGCCATAAGGTCACCCACGTCATCACTTTAACAGAATGGCCCATGTCGGCTACGGCCCTTTTAATCTTCCCCAGAAAATAGGCCATCACCTGGGCAGGTGTTTTCCGGAACGTAAGTACATTGCAATACCCCGCCGCACGCTTCGGCAGTGAAAAATCATACCCTTCTTTCAAATCCCGGGTGTACATCCAAACCGGTGGCACCGAAACTTCATTCCCAAAGGTTTCCGCAAAGGTTTCATCACCTTCTGTCGCCGCTACAATACGGGACAGAATACCTACCGGGTTAACACCTTCCCGGTAACTCCCCACCTGTACCAATTTGCCCTGTACCAGTATAACCGGCAGCAACTTGCCGATACTACCGGAATAAACTACTTGCGTCTTTCCGTCGGGCAGTTTCTGGTTAGGTTCCGAACAAACCGCTAAACAGTAATCCAAATGATACCGGTCTTTCAGTTGTTCCAGCAACGGCAGGGAACCCCGCATACCAACAGAAAACGATTCTTCGTCAGGTACGGATATAAACAGCAGCGCGCCCTGTCCTTCATTCGTTTCCCCTGCATTGTGCAACGCGGCTTCAGCCTGTTCTGTAAGCAACGCCATCTGCACTGCAGTTCCACCCAGCATATCGCAGCTTCCTCTGCCAAACAGCCACTCTCCGGAAAGCAGGTCCGTATAGGCTTCTGCAGAAAGTGTTTCTGCATTCAAATGGGAGGCAATTTCATCCAGATCAAATGCCCAGGGAGCTGCCTCACCATAAACGTCTGCAGAAACTACATCGTGATGCCCCATGAAAACTACTGCCGGCAAATTTTCAACCTTCAATTTTTCGCAAATGCCAGACGGTTTCACCATTGCCCAGACAGCACTGCGGTTCAGGGCATCTCCCGGAATGGGGAGCGTTCCACATAATTCCGGATATTTCTTAAAATATGGCTGCTTCCGGAAAAATTCCAGCATCCATAGTTCCGCAGCAATCTCTTTTTCGGTATTGGTAACAGCAGCGCAAGCCATCAGGCCCTGCAAAATATCAATAATTCTATCTTTCATAATTCTGAATCATCTTAATCCCGTAACTTTACAATCGGCTGTTTCTCCCAAGGCAAATATTGGTAAGTCGTACAGAAAACCCAGGCCTTGTACTGTTCTTCCACATCTTTTGTTTCCTTCGCCTTGTTCACATCCCGGATGCCCGCCGCCGACAGCGGAAAATAATTGTATGCTTCTGCAAACAGGGCACAAGCTTCTGCCGATTTTCCTTCTTTCTGCTTCTGCTCCGCCAGAAAGCGCAGGCTGTAGAAAATATACGGATTCACCGCATCATACAGCGGGTCGGGGATAATGGGCTGCGGCGCATGGGACTGCAGTTTTTCATTCTTCACCATCTCTTCTGCGTCAGCGACAGCTTGTTCTAAATTCCCGCTTTCCGCCAGTACGTTTAGCCGCCGGTACCAGATATCACCGCGTGCTTCCGTATGAAAACGGTAGGGAAATTTCCGGCAGATTTTAAACGCCCTGTCCAGATACTGCAGAGATGCACCGCCGTTTTTTGTCAGCTTCCAGATGATCTCCGAAATATCACGCAGGCTCAGTACAAAATGCTCCGCTTCGCACATGCCCTGATCCGGATGATCGTCCAGATCAGGCTCTACATCATTGATGAAGGTACTTAACACCGTCAGGGCGCCTTCCACATCCTTAATGAAGTACAGCACCCGGCCTACAATAGCGCGACACAGCCAGTTATTCTTGTCACTTACAAAACCCGGGGGAACAGGCCATTCCCCGGTTGTGCATTTTGTTACATACATTTTCCATTCCTGATCGTCAATATCTCTCATACTTGTTTCCCCCTTAACTCTTTTCCGCTAAGTCTGTTCCCCTATCGTTTTCATTGTTGCTCCCTGCTCCGCAGTTCACTATCTGACTTACAATTTTCCCGCAGACAGATACAGAATCGCGCAATATGTTATAACGAAGAGACATTCTCCAACAGAACCTGTCTTAAACAAACGTGGCAGCACCATTGTCCGTTTATTCGGATACAGAAACGGAACCGGCCCGCATATTGCATCTTCCAGTATATGGAGCAGTGCCCCGGCGGAAAACCAGAACAAAAACATGCGGCTCATATGCAGGATTCCCGTCTGCCACATCTGTATTCCCGTTACAAAAAGCGCCTCCGGTGTCCAGAAGCATGCCATCGCAGCCACATACAGCACGAACCAGTGAGAATAGGAACGGTGGGAGGACTGCCAGAACAGTCCTTCCGACTTGTCAGGGAACAGGCTGCCGAGCATCGCGCTTCCGGCAATGAATACGTTTTGTGTCGCCACATACAACGTTGCGAATGTGACAATGCTGTGTGATACACCGGTCAATGCTCAAATCCCCCTGTTAAAAAAACAGCGCGGTCTGCATTAAATTTGCAAACCGCGCCTGTGTTCGTAATCAACTACAGAAATGCTGTTATTTATAATTTCAGCCAATCTTTATTGCAGTTTTTCCATCAGCATCTTGTTGACCATGCCCGGATTTGCTTTTCCGTGGGTAGCTTTCATGATTTGCCCCACCAGGAAACCGAGAGCCTTTTTCTTGCCGGCCTTGAAGTCTGCAATGGATTGGGGATTGGCAGCAATCACTTCGTCTACCAGTTTGCCCAGTTCGCCCGCATCGCTGACCTGTTCCAACCCCAGCTTCTTCACCAGTGCTTCCGGTGCTTCATTTACTTTAAGCATCTCCGCAAAGACCTGCTTGGCCAGTTTGCTGGACAGCACGCCTTTGTCAATCAGGTTAACCAGCTCGCCAAGATGGTCCGGTGTTATCCTGAATTCCGGATTGTCGATTTCAATGCCTTCCGCGTTCAGGAAGCCGGCCACATCTCCGATCAGCCAGTTGGACAGGGCTTTCAGGTTCTTCGTGGCTTTGGTGCCTGCATCAAAATAATCCGCTACCTTTTTGCTGGCCACGATGATATCCGCGTTATCTTCCGGAACATCTTCCGCCAGCAGCCGTTCCTTACGGGCTGAAGGCAGTTCCGGCAGGGTCGCCTTGATCTCGTCGATCCAGGCCTGATCCAGATTGACCGGCACCAGGTCCGGTTCCGGGAAGTAACGGTAGTCGTGGGCTTCTTCCTTGGAACGCATGGACAGGGTCACGCCGTTAGCGTCGTCCCAGGTACGGGTTTCCTGCACTACGTGTCCGCCGTCTTCCACGATTTCGATCTGGCGTTCCACTTCATACTCAATAGCCCGTTCCAGTGCGCGGAAGGAGTTCAGGTTTTTGATTTCGGCACGGGTGCCGAATTCCGTAGCGCCTTCCGGCATAACGGAAATATTGGCATCGCAGCGGAGACTGCCTTCCTGCATTTTGCAGTCGCAGACATCCGTGTATTCCAAAATCGCCTTCAACTGTTCCATGTAAGCACGGGCTTCCGCCGCGCTGCGCATATCCGGTTCGGATACGATTTCAATCAGGGGCACGCCGGCGCGGTTGTAGTCAACCGCAGAATAATCAGACGTGCTGATGGTCAGGCCGCTGTGTACCAGCTTGCCGGCATCTTCTTCCATATGGATACGGGTAATGCCGATGCGTTTTTTCTCACCGTTGACACGAATATCAATATGCCCGCCCAGACATATAGGCTCATCCCACTGGGAAATCTGGTAATTCTTCGCCAAATCGGGATAGAAGTAATTCTTGCGGTCCATCTTATTGAATTTCTGAATGTCGCAGTTCAGCGCCAGACCGGCACGGATTGCAAATTCAACGACCCGTTTGTTCAGTACCGGCAGGGCTCCGGGCATGCCCAGGCAGACCGGGCATACATGGGTATTGGGTTCCGCGCCGAATTCCGTGGAGCAGGAGCAGAACGCTTTGGTTTTTGTTTTTAATTCAGCATGGACTTCCAGACCGATAACAGTAATATAATTTTTCATTATTTGTTACCTCCCAACGGCGCTACCGCTTTATGAAATTCCGTTGCCTGCTCAAAGGTGTAAGCAGCCCGCAGCAGGGTTTCTTCGTCCAGCGCTTTGCCAATCAGCTGCAGACCTACCGGCATGCCGTCCGCAAAGCCGCAGGGAATGGAGATACCGGGCAGACCGGCCATGTTCACCGGAATCGTAGTTACGTCCAGCATGTAGATTGCCAGGGGATCCATCTTGCCGTCCAGCGGGTACGCCACTACCGGAGATGTCGGGGTCAGCAGCACATCCACTTTCCGGAATACTTCGTCAAAGTCTTTGCGAATCAGGGTACGAACCTGCATGGCTTTCTTATAATAAGCATCATAATAACCGGAACTCAGCACATACGTGCCCAGCATGATGCGGCGTTTAACCTCGCTGCCAAAGCCTTCCGTACGGCTCAGTTTTGTCATTTCCGGCGCGCTCTTGGCCTCTTTGTTACGATAGCCGTAACGCACACCGTCATAGCGTGCCAGGTTGGCAGAAGCTTCCGCAGGCGCGATGATGTAATACGTAATTACGGCATATTCCGTATGGGGCAGGGAAACTTCCACAATTTCCGCGCCCAGTTCTTTGTATTTTTCCACCGCCAGCATAATCTGCTCTTTGACTTTAGCATTAATGCCTTCGCCAAAGTATTCTTTCGGCAGGCCGATGCGCAGGCCTTTTACATCCTGCCGCAGCGCCTTGGTAAAGTCGGGCACATCCACCGGCAGAGAGGTAGAGTCGTGAGCATCGACGCCGCAGATGGTGTTCAATACGATAGCCGCGTCGGTTACGTCACGGGTGATAGGCCCGATCTGATCCAGTGAAGAAGCAAATGCGACACAGCCATAGCGGGACACACGCCCGTAAGTCGGTTTAATACCAACCACGCCGTTGAAGGATGCCGGCTGGCGGATGGATCCGCCGGTATCGGAACCCAGGGACCAGATGGCTTCACCGGCCGCAATAGCCGCTGCGCTGCCGCCGGAGGAACCGCCGGGCACGCAGTCCAGATTCCAGGCGTTATGGGTCTTTTTCATATAAGAAGTTTCCGTGGTAGAACCCATGGCGAATTCGTCCATGTTTGTCTTGCCCAGGAAAATGGTTTCGTCCTTACGAAGATTTGCGATTACATGGGCGTCGTACACCGGAATGAAATTGTCCAGGATGTGGGACGAACAGGTAGTGCGCAGCCCTTTGGTGCTGATATTATCTTTGATGGCGCCCGGAATACCGGCCAACGGTTTGATAGTTTCGCCCGCGGCAATCATGGCGTCCACTTTGGCCGCCTGGGCCAGGGCGTTTTCTTTGTCCAGCGTCACATAAGCGCCGATTTTTTCTTCCACTTCATCGATGCGGTCGTACACCGCTTTGGTCAGCTCAACGGAGCTGAGCTGTTTATTTTGCAGTTGTTCATGCAGTTCATGAACGGTGCTTTCGTATAACTTCACAGTCCTTGCCTCCCTTACTCGATCACACGCGGAACTTTGAATCCATCATTATGTACCGCCGGCGCGTTTTTCAGCGCATCTTCATGAGCTACGCCTTCCTGCGGCACATCTTCCCGCAGCACATTGTACAGAGGCAGAATGCTGAAAGTGGGTTCGATACCGGTGGTATCCACCTTCTGCAGAATATCCGCATAATTGAGGATCTGGTTGAACTGCTCTGTGAACTTAGGCATTTCCGCCTCGGAAATCTCCAGGCGGGAAAGTGCAGCGATGTATTTCACATCTTTTTCCGTTACTTTCATTTTTTCACCATCCTACTATTCATTAAGCTTTAAGGAAACGCTCCATCGACAAAATACCAGTTGAACGCCATTTTCCGTAAATTGCATACCGACGGCGAAGCAGTGTTTCCTCTTGCCTGAAAAAACGTACATAATATTATATCACAATTTATATATATGGAAAAGGCACTTACAAATATTATAACTTATTTCTTCATGTCTTCAAATATAGCGCCGGGATGTTCCTCTTCTGTCATCTTTCGGAGCTCTTCTTTCAACACCGGATATTCTTTGCCTGTATCCTTATGGATCTCCGTTCCATCCGGGAAACGCAGGGTTCCGGTAATCTTGCTCAGCCTGAGGCTCAGCTGCATCATCCTGTTTAAATGAAGCGTATCACTTTCCAATTGTCCGTTAAAACGCATCTCTGCCCCTGTCTGCCAGACAAACCGTTTTTCAGACTGATTTTTGTCCCCTTCTTCCCGTTTCTGCTGATAATTCTCCGCTGTAGCATGAACCTGATACCGATCGGAATCCTCCGGTTCGATTTTGACTCGAAGAACTGACTTACCCATCCCCGGAATTTTAACGATACCAATCCAGTCCCCTGCAAAGGGGTCCCCTGTTATCGCTTTCAGAAACCCACAGCCGGCAACTACCAGTAAAAGAATCAGACAGACAACTGTCCATTTACAAACCTTCTTCACAGCTATTTTCCCTCCCAGCCTGCGAACAGGTTTCCTTCTTCTGATGCCGGAGCGGCATCTGCCCCTTCTGCAAATTCGTCAGAATACCCCGTACCATTTCCCATCAGCCGCAGAAACTCCGCTTCATCAATCACCGTAACGCCTAACGTACGGGCTTTTTCCAGTTTGCTCCCTGCTTCGGTACCTGCAATAACATAATCTGTTTTTTTACTCACACTGCCGCTGACCTTAGCCCCGGCATCCTGGGCCATAGTCTGGGCCGTAGCCCGGTCCAGCGTGCGCATAGTGCCGGTAAACACCAACGTCTTTCCGTAAAAAGGATGGCTTTCATTGACAGCCTGGGTCTGCATCTCCATATTTAGCCCTGCTTTTTTCAGACGGTCAATCAATTCCCGGTTCAACGGATTGGCAAACCAGGTCACCACGCTTTCTGCAATGACGGAGCCAATATCTTTGACAGCAGCAAGTTCTTCTGCAGAGACCGCCATCAGCGTATCCATATTTTTATACTGCAGGGCCAGCAGCCGTCCCCCCTTTGCGCCGATGTGACGGATCCCCAGCGCAAAAAGAAGTTTGTCCAGTCCCTGCCCTTTACTCTTTTCAATCGCTTTCAGCAAATTATCCGCTGATTTTTTCCCCATCCGTTCCAATGTCAGGAGTTGCTCTTCTTTCAGTTCGTACAAGTCTGCCGGCGTTTTTACCAATCCTGCATCCAAAAGTTGGTTAATCACCGCGGGGCCGCAGCCTTCAATATCCATGGCGTCCCGGGACGCAAAATGGATCAGACCTTCACGGCCAAGCGCCGGACAATGTGGATTAGTACAGCGGTAAGCCGCTTCCCCTTCTTTGCGTGCAACCGCCCAACCACATTCCGGACATTCCTTCGGCATGACAAAAGGCACTGCTGATTCCGGCCGGAGTTCTTTTACAACAGAAAGCACCTCGGGGATGATTTCCGCTGCTTTGTTGATGATGACCGTATCGCCGATCCGAATATCCTTTTCCAGAATAAAATCTTCATTGTGAAGGGTAGCTCGGCTTACGGTACTGCCGGATAACTTTACGGGGGTCAGCACCGCAGCCGGCGTCAGCACGCCCGTGCGCCCCACCTGGATCACGATATCTTCCAATTTCGTCCGGGCCTGTTCCGGCGGATATTTATAGGCTATGGCCCAGCGGGGATCCTTTCCCGTGGCTCCCAGCAGCTTCTGCTGCCAAACCGCGTTGACCTTCGCCACTGCACCATCTGTATCATAAGCCAGTTCACGGCGACGTTTGTCATGTTCTTCAATGAACTGTAGTATTTCTTCATTTGTATGTGCCACACACCAGTATTCCGGTGTGGTAAAACCGTATTTCTCCAGATTTCGCAGGCACTCTTCCTGGGTTTCCGGTTCCTCCGGCCCTTTCAGGTAATAGGCAAAAAAGCTGAGGGAACGCCGCGCCGTAACTGCAGGATCCAGCTGCCGCAGACTGCCCGCCGCCGCATTCCGGGGATTGGCGAATTCAGCTTCCCCGGCTTCCACCCGTTCTTCGTTCAGACGCAGGAACGCTTCCCGGGACATATATACTTCGCCCCGCACATCAAGCAGTTCCGGCACTTCTTCCCCGGCAGGGATACGCAGGCGTTGGGGAATGCTTTTTATGGTACGTACATTTGTCGTTACGTTTTCGCCCACTTCCCCGTCGCCCCGGGTCGCAGCCCGTACCAGCCAGCCGTTTTCATAGATAAGGCTGCAGGCCAGCCCGTCAATCTTCGGTTCCAGCACATAACTGACTTCGGTACCGGCAGGCAAGGCGTTCCGTACCCGCTGGTCGAAATCCCCCATTTCCTCCGCGTTATACACATTGCCCAGACTCAGCATGGGCACCATGTGTTTCACCTGGGTGAAGCCCGGCGCTACGTACCCGCCGGGGCGCCGTGTGGGAGAATCCGGCGGCACTTCGTCCGGATACAGCGCTTCGATGGAACGGAGCCGGTTGGTCAGCGCGTCATATTCCGCGTCGCTGATCTCCGGAGCGTCCAGCACATAGTACTGGTATTCGTGGTGTCGGATCTGCATGCGCAGTCCATCCGCTTCCCGCAACAGTGCTTCTTTTGTTTCGCCGTTTTTCAATACAGCAGCCTGATACTGTACCGTTTCTTTTTCTTCCATATAAGCTACCTCTCGACGTCTGTTAAAGCTTCTTCAGCATAGCGTATTTTGTCAGCAGGCTGCGGATTCCCCCACCGGCAAACGCGACCTTTACTTCCTGCCCGTCCGGTGAGTTTTTCACGCTGACAACGGTTCCCTCGCCCCATTTCTTGTGGCTGACGCGGTCGCCGATTGCAAAGTCCGTTGCAGCATCCGCAGGTTTTTCCGGTACAAAATCCGTATGGATTTTCGTGAACAGCCCGTTGGTCTTTTTACTTTCTTCCTTAAACCTTTCGCTGAGGGACGCGCTTACCCGGCTGTCGGGAACCGTTCGCTTGCCACGGCCTCCTCCGATGATAGTGCCTCCTTCATCGTCATACCCGCCGCAGTAATAGCCGCCCTGTCCGTAACCCCAGTTCTTATATCTGTCCGTATTGCGATA
>JAFSOW010000087.1 GCA_017443165.1 Acidaminococcaceae bacterium
CCATGGAGCAGGCCTTCGCCATGGCTAACGCCCCAATGTTTAATTCCCAGCGTATTTTGGAACTGAACCCGAAACACAAGCTGTTTGCCAAATTGCAGGAAGCCCACGATCAGGGCAAGGACAGCCAGGACTTTAAAGATTTCTGCGCCCTGCTCTTTGACCAGGCCCTGCTGCTGGACGGCATGATCCCGGACGACCCGGCTGCGTTAGCTCAGCAGATCGCGCGGATGATGGCAAAATAAAAAATTGTAAATCAGAACGACAGCGTTTTCTGCGGAAGGCGCTGTCGTTTTTGTTTAACTGTGTTTAGCCGGAGTATGATATTATGATATAATGAAAAAAATGATATCAAAGCGTTTCGGAACACAGGAGTTTTTCAATGCGTTACCGGTTATTAGACACACTCCGGGGTATCTCCGTGGTGAGTATGATTTTATTCCACGCCTGCTGGGATTTGGTGAATCTTTACCATTTTGACTGGCCCTGGTTTCAGGGAACGGCCGGGCATGTCTGGCAGCAGAGTATCTGCTGGGCGTTTATTTTGATCAGCGGGTTCTGCATGGGACTGAAAAAAGAAGATTCGTCCGGGTTTGCATCCTGTAAACGGGGGCTGATACTGGTGGCGGCCGGTATTCTTGTCACTGTTTCCACCTTTCTGTTTACCCCGGAAAGCCCGATTATTTTCGGTGTGCTGTTTTTCCTGGGTTGTGCCATGCTGTTGACGACAGCGCTCACGCCGTTACTGCGTAACTGTTCCGGCAAGACCGGACTGTTGCTGACGAGCCTGCTCTTTTTCCTGCTGCGCAACATTAATGAAGAAACGCTGGGATTTGAGGGGATTGTTCTGTTCAGATTGCCGGAAGCCTGGTATGAGCAGGGGATGCTTGCGACTTTTCTGGGCTTTCAGGATAAAAATTTTTTCTCGACAGATTATTTTTCGCTGCTGCCCTGGTATTTTCTGTTTCTGGCAGGATATTTTTTGTGCAGGCTTATGTTAGAAAGAACGCAAACTCTGCCTGACGGTTTTGCAAACGGCATTCCCTTGTTTGAAATTCCGGGACGGCATTCCCTTCTGATTTACCTGCTGCACCAGCCTGTTATTTTATTGCTGCTTTCGGTCGTTCTGAGGTAATACGCGCTATGTAAAAACCGGTACGAGCGGGAAACATAGTAAGCACTATCACCGGAACGCACAGATTTAAAAGCAGGAGAACGAAGAAAAATTAAAAAGAATCTGAAATTCCTCTTGCTTTTTTTGACAAGTTGGCGTAATATAGTAAAGTAATCTTTTAGTGGGGATGTAGCTCAGCTGGGAGAGC
Source organism: Acidaminococcaceae bacterium (assembly GCA_017443165.1). Taxonomy (GTDB): domain Bacteria; phylum Bacillota; class Negativicutes; order Acidaminococcales; family Acidaminococcaceae; genus Succiniclasticum. The sequence goes on from JAFSOW010000087.1 coordinate 1,320, forward strand.
GTACGGTTCGCATCCGTAAGGTCGAGAGTTCGATCCTCTTCATCTCCACCATCGAAAAGCACACTTTTTACCAGGTTGTAAAAAGTTGAAAAGCGCGTGGTTATCACATGTATTGTGAAAACGGCGCGCCTTTTTTATTGCTTCTTTGTCTGTATCCGTGATGATTCTGTCCCCGGTTGTTTCTTTGCGGCGTGTTGTTAATGTGTTATTAATGAATGATAAAAATCATGCTATAATGTAAAAAACGGAATTTCAAACAGTACAGTGTCATTTTTGACAGACATGAGAATGAAGATAAAAACAGAAATGTCTCTTAAACAAAAATTATTCGGGAACGATGCCCGGGCAAAGTTCCGCCACTTTTTCAGCGTCATGATACCCATCCTCATAACCCAGATGGCGATCATGGGAATGAATTTTGTTGATACGGTTATGAGCGGGCGTGCCGGCGCGGAACAACTGGCAGGCACTTCCATTGGGACAAACCTGTGGATGCCTGTATTTACAACGGTAAACGGAATTTTAATCGCTGCCACGCCGCTTACCGCTCATCTCCTGGGAGCAGGAAAAAAGCAGGAGACGGGGCGGGTGATCCGGCACGGGCTTTTACTGGCCCTGCTCTTTTCCTGTTTATGTTTTGCGGCAGGTTTCTGCTTTTTGGATCCGTTTATCCGGAGCTTGGGCCTGGAACCGCAGGTGGCTTATATTGCCAAATATTATCTGACAGGTATCGGCATCGGTATCATCCCCTTTTTCATGGGAACCGTGCTGCGTTCCTTCATCGATACCCTGGGCGGCACGCGCCTTACCATGCAGGTCTACCTGGCAACCCTGCCCCTCAATATCATCCTGAATTATATTCTGATTTTCGGGAAACTGGGACTGCCGCCATTGGGCGGTATCGGCGCCGGCATCGGAACCGGTATTACCTGCTGGCTTCTGTTCGGGATGTTCACGCTGATTATCCGCTATCATCCATTGTACCGTAACGTAAAAATACTCAGGGAATCTTCCGGCAGCACGGAAGCCTCCGACACGTCGATGAAAAACGCGGAATCTTCTTTTAACGGCTCCGGCGGTAATAACCAAATCCGTTTTTCGAAATCCCTTTTAATGGAGTACCTGCGTATCGGCATGCCTATCGGGTTGTCTATTTTCATGGAAACCAGCATCTTCGGCGTGGTGGCTTTCCTTGTCGCGCGGTTTGGCACGGCTGCCATTGCCGCCAGTCAGGCGTCCATGAGCTTCGCCGGTTTTGTTTATATGCTTCCGCTGAGCGTTTCCATGAGCATGACCATCCTTATCGGCATCGAAGCCGGCGCCCGGCGCTGGACTAACGCCGAACAATACGCGAATGCAGGGCTGGCTTTTAACTGGACCTGCGCCCTGGCTCTTCCGTTTCTCTGCTATCTGCTGCGTTATCCTATTGCCAGTATGTACGTAACCGAGCCGGAGGTTATTGAAGTTTGTGTCCGGTTTATTGTCTACGGCTGCTTTTTTATCATGGGCGACGCCGTGGCCGCCCCTATCCAGGGAATCCTGCGGGGATATAAGGATGTCAACGCACCGTTCTATTCCAGTCTTATCGCTTACTGGGTCATCTGTATGCCACTGGGCCTTTTCCTGGATTACAGGCTGGACCACGGTCCGTATTCCTACTGGCAGAGTCTGGACATCGGCTTGTTTGCCTCTGCGCTGATTTTGTTTTTGCGCCTGCTGTTCATCCGGAAAACCATACGCCGTAATAATACATTTCCCGCTTAATTTTATCTGATGAAGTGAAATGCTGTAAGATAAATAAAAAAATCAAAACAAAAAAGTACCGGCCTGGCAAAAACCTGCAGCCGGTACTTTCTGTTTTTAATTATCCAGTTTTAAAATATCCAATCAAAAAATTTATATATCAGTCTTCTTCCAGCACGCCTTTCAGGTCTTTGTTGGTCATGGCGCAGACGCAGGAGTCGGACCATACGTTTTCCGCGGTCTCGATCATGTCAATGATCGTGTAAATCGGAAGGATAACGCCCATGATGCCGATGGACGCGCCCACCGAACTCATCAGGGACAGAGTCAGGAAGTAGCAGCCCATGGGGACGCCGGCATTGCCGATGGCGGCCAGTACCGCTACAAACAGCCAGGAAATCATGGCGCCCATGGTCAGATTCATGCCGGAGTTCTGCATCACAAATAAGGAAGTGACCAAAATGAAAGCGGCGCAGCCGTTCATGTTGATGGTGGTGCAGATGGGCAGCACGAAACGGGATACCCGGGGGTTGACTTTTACATTCTGTTCGGCGGAAGCCAGGGTTACCGGCAGGGTAGCGGCAGAACTTTTGGTAAACAGCGCAACCGCCAGGGCCGGGGACATCTTTTTCATGATATCCAACGGGTTCAGGCCCCGGGCCAGCAGGAACAGCGGCAGCACGATGAAG
>JAFSOW010000088.1 GCA_017443165.1 Acidaminococcaceae bacterium
AACAGAAGAAACCGCCGAAATCATCCGACGGTTTCTGTAACGCCCGCAACGTTGCAGTATAAATAATTATACGGTTTTTATTTAAAATAGCAGAAAGCCGACAGGACTTCATCGGCTTTCCTAAATATTATTATAACATCATTGTCAAGATATTGATTATTACTTCTCTCCCCAGGCATTCCGTGTCGCCGTTTTCTGCCACAGGGCGCGGTTTTCTTCCGTATCTTCCGGTTCCGACTGACCGAAGATTGCGGCAATCCAATGACCGTCGGTAGGATTCGGCATAATGATATATTTCGTACCAAACAGGTCCTTATCCATAGCTGTCATAAGATTCCGCTCTTCGAAATCCTTTTTGATGTAATACTTGCGTTGGAAATCGTTCAGGCTGTCGCCCAGTTTCACAATCACATTATATTTTTCCGCAATTTCTTTCTGGCGCGGTTCTTTGTTGGACGTGTCCACCAGCACCGTGAGATGCTCTTTGTCTGCATAAGGGAATCCCAGCGCCTGTAAATTACCCAGCGCCATTTCATAGGTGCCCTCGCCCTGATCACGGCTGGTCACATAAAAGACTTCCACGCCTTTTTCCTTGCAGTGGTTCAGAAAATCCAGCGCGCCGGGAGCCGGGAGCATGCTGTTGGTGGGAATATATTTATCCCACACCGGATCATTGAAGAACTCTTCTCCGTTAGCAATCAGGTGCGCCCAATACCGGTCATGAATCACAACGGTATCATCCATATCCGTGATAACCGCCAGCGGTTTGTCTTTTTTCTTTTTCTTTGCCACAGCTTCATCGACATATTTCTGAGCGATATTGAAGCCCTGATAATACAGCGCGCGGTATTCTGCGGCAGTCTGCTTCCAGACAGCAGCCATAGTCAGAATGTTGCTCTTCGTTACAGCCTGCGGCTCTGCCGCGGAAGCCACGGTTACTTCGCCGCCAATGCCAAAACTTAAAACTGTTACTGCCAATGCGGATACTAATAGCTTTTTCATAAGATCTCCCCTTCCGAATAATCCAACTGCTTACTGTATCAATCATCAATCAACAAGCACCGTTAACTGTAATAACTCCTTACAAGCCTGACCGGCTACCTGCTTAATTTTATCATATTAGAAAGAAAGGCTGCAAACCCTTATTTAAAAGCTTCATCTAATCCCGCGCCCCGCATGGGGGATGCCCGTAAACTCTTCGATATCCTTATTTAATGTAATCAAATCACTCAGACTTAAATCATGCACAGAGGAATGTCCTGTAATACGGGCAAAAGTTCTCAGTTCCGAGAGGGACACGCTCAGGAAGTTTGCCACCCGTTGTGCCGCAGCCTCCATGTTAATACGGGCGCGCAGTTCAGGGTTTTGTGTGGCAATACCCACGGGGCAGTTGCCCGAGCCGCAGATGCGGTACTGCTGGCAAGCTGCCGCAATCAGTGCCGCACTGGCAATCGCCACCGCATCGGCCCCCATGGCCAGCGCTTTGGCAAAGTCAGGCGATACCCGCAGCCCACCGGTAATCACCAGCGCAATATCGGAATGAACGGAATCCAGATATTTCCGGGCACGGCTTAAGGCGTAAATGGTTGGAACCGTCGTGGCTTCCCGCAGGAAGAATGGGCTGGACCCGGTAGCCCCGCCCCGGCCGTCAATGGTAATGAAGTCCGGCTGCGCAAATACGCAGTGTTCCAGATCCTGTTCAATTCGCCCCGCCGCAATCTTAATCCCGATGGGTCTGCCATCCGAAAGCTCCCGCAGTATATCAACCATGTCTTTTAAATCTTCTTTGGAATTGATTTCCGGGAACTTGCTGGGACTCTGCACATCCTCTCCCGGCTTCTTGCCCCGCAGCGCGGCAATTTCCGGTGTCACCTTTTCACCGGGCAGATGACCGCCCATGCCGGGCTTTGTCCCCTGCCCGATTTTGATTTCAATGGCGTCAGACGTCTTCAGATTCTCTTCCGTCACGCTGTATTTGTTGGGGATATACTCAAAAATATATTTGTAAGACGCAGCTTTTTCTTCCGGAAGGATGCCGCCTTCCCCGCTGCACATGGCGGTTTTAGCCAGAGCGGAACCTTTTGCCAGCGCTATCTTGGTTTCTTTGGAAAGAGCGCCGAAGGACATGTGGGAAATGTAAACCGGACTTTCCAAAACCATTGGCTTTTTCGCATGTTTACCGATAACAGTCCTGGTTTCCACCGGCGCGTTGTCTTCCAGCGGCGGCGGGTTCAGCTGTGTACCCAGCAGCAGGATGTCATCCCAGCCGGGCATAGGCATCTGCGTTCCCATTGCGCCGCCGATTGTACGCCCAGTTACTGCCATTTCATGAATCTCCTTCATATAGCGGCAACGTTCGTCCACTCTGGCAAAGGCTTCATCGTAAGCCAGCGGCGCGGAAGACGGCTTCGCGGCGCCGTCCGGTTCTGCCTTCACTGCAGCAGCTGCTGCATCCAGTTTTGTTTCTACCGAATCCGCAATCTTTTCAAAATTGGAAACCGGCTGCTTGCAGACAGGGCAGCAGGGAATCTCACTTAACTTATTCCCTTCTTTCGCCTCGTCAAAAATGGCGCCACAGATGCGGCAGCGGTATACGGCCATGGCAATCCCTCCTTCAGCTTACAATAATCCTGTTTTTGTAATTTGGATATTTTTATGATTTTTTAATATATTTAAAGGGCTTTCAGAGTTTTTTATTAACCGCTCCCTATTCCACCGCAACATTCCAGTATTCGCAGTTCCCCTTTTCATCTTCTGCTACAACCAGAGTATTCCCGGCGGAAACAGGCTTCATTTTCCCCTCTTCCGCTTTCACAATTTTTTTATCCTGGCTTTTCCAGATAACTTTCCCCTGCAACGCGGTGTGTAAAGCGACATGCGAAGCGTCTGCTTTCATCTTTACACTGTCAAAATGTATGATCCTGTCAAAACCGGCTCCGTAACAGAATACATTTATGACACTCTTTTTCAGGTCGATAACGATTACACTGAAAGCAGTTGACTTTTCGGTACCCTCTGTTTTATTGTATGTATTGCCCTTCGCATTGCGAAGCGGACAGGCGTTGGGAAGACCGACGGCAACTATTTCATTACGGACTACATCTTTGGATATATTACTTACATTCATGTTTTTTACCGGGAAATTATGATTGTGCCCATGAATATACGGCAATACCCGCGCCGGGGTTATCCCTGAATAGTCATACGGTAATTCTCTTCCTTTAAAGTTAAACGTTCCCTTATGCTTTTGTACATATTCAGACAGGAGAAATGCCACATTGGCTTCCGTGTTTTTCCATAGGCCGCCCTTTGTCTGAGACAAGACCAGATGGGACACCGGCAGGATGTTCCATGCTTCCGGGTCTTCAATCCCCTTTAACTTTAACGTTTCAATCAGCCACTCTGCCTGCCGTTTACTCATATTATGGGTTGTTGTCGTGTTTTTATTATAGTCCTTTTTGTCCGGCGCTACAGTCGGCTTTCCCTCATCCGTAAAGTCTGAAGTATTCAAACATACTATCCTGATTTTCTTTTCTGGAATATCGATATAGCCATAGTTCCCTTCCGGGTTCAGGCTGTCTGTGATCATGTTCCCATTATATTTTCCAACATACCCGTACAAGTCATGCATGGTAAAAAACTGTTTCAGTTCACCTTTGTCAAGTTCCATTGCGTTGGCGTCATGGTTTCCGGTTAAGCGGATCTGATTTCCGCTTTGCCCGAACGCTTTATCCAGTATTCCGGCTGCGGTCTGCATTTCCTCCACACCGTCCCGAAAATTCTCAAAGCCTTTACCGC
>JAFSOW010000089.1 GCA_017443165.1 Acidaminococcaceae bacterium
AATGCCTGTATGATTTTGATATCCCGTTATACCTTTCCCATACGATTTTAAAAATCAAAGGCCGTGACCGTGTGGAAGGCGTTACAGTGGCGAAAGTAGATGAAAAGATGCAGCCGGTTCCCGGAACGGAATTTGACATTGAATGCGATACGCTGCTGCTGTCTGTGGGGCTGATTCCGGAAAACGAGCTTTCCATGGCAGCCGGTGTGGAAATAGCTCCCTTTACCAACGGGCCCAGGGTGGACCAGCGGCGGCAGACAAACCTGCCGGGTATTTATGCCGCGGGAAATGTGGTACACGTCCATGACCTGGTGGATTTTGTTTCCGACGAGGCGGAGATTGCGGGCAAGTTTGCGGCTTTGGAAGCACAGGGCAATCTGAAGCCGGCAGTGAATACGGTGGAGGTTTCCCCGGTAAACGGCATCCGTACCTGTGTACCACAGGTTCTTCATCTGCCGGAGGGCGGTGAGTCTGTAAGGCTGTTCATGCGCGCAGGCGCTCCTGACCGGAAGGTAACCCTGGAGGTAAAATGCGGTGGGGAAGTGCTTGTGAAAAAGATGCTGCCGGTGGTGAAGCCCAGCGAGATGATAACATTGGATATTCCTGCCGCAAAAACGGCGCTGATGCATGATAAAATCACAGTAGGCCTGCAGTCGAAGTAAGTTTGAACATTGTTATATCGTAAGCGTGCTGCAGCTACGCAACTCATTTTATAACACAGAAAAGAGAGAAAAAATGGAAACAAAAGTAATGAACTGTATTATGTGTCCGATGGGCTGTGAAATGACGGTAACACTGGAAAACGGGAAGTTTGCCGGTGTAACGGGCAACAGTTGTCCCCGTGGTGCAAAGTATGCTGAAACGGAAGTGACAGATCCCCGGCGTATGCTGACGACCACGGTAAGGATCAAAGGTGGTTTATTGCCTTTGCTGCCTGTGGTTTCGGCGGATGTGCTGCCCAAAGGAAAGATTGCAGACTGTGCATCTTATCTGCGCAACGTGATTGTGGAGGCACCGGTGAAAGCAGGGGATGTGATCGTCCCGGATATCTTAGGCCTTGGCGTGGATATCGTGGCAAGCAGAGCTATGGAAAAGGTGAATGATTAATTAAAGAAGCTTTTGTATTTTGCTGGAACCGTTGGCTATATTTTATTAATTATTCTAAAAAAATAAAATATTTTTAAAAAACATGATTTTAGTCTCACTTTTTGTGGTATAATATATCAAAATAATTATATTTGTATCAAATTAATTATATTTTTTAAAGATAAAACAATTCAAGGGAGGGTCCACAGTGTCCGAAACAAAATCATTTCAGGAAAAGTGCCGGCGGTTAGGAGCAAAGATTAAGTATTACCGTACCATTGGCGGTATGAACCAGACAGTATTAGCCAATAAGCTGGGCATTTCCTATCAGTATCTGAGCCGTATTGAATGCGGAAAACAAAGCCCCAGTTTTCCGTTATTAGTTGCGCTGGCAGAGGAATTGCATGTTGATATGGCTGAACTGGTCAGCGAGAGGGACAGCAGGAGATTTTAATCCGGGCGGCGGAGTTATCCTGTGAAAACAATTAAATAGCGAAGAAAAACGGCATTGTTCCCAATGCCGTTTTATTGTTTTTATAAACAAAAAGGGCCCGGAAACGCCTGTTAAGCGCCCGGGCCGGTTTTAGTTTGTTATACCTTCCTTCAGTCAATCATCGTCCAGTTGACCTGATTGGTATGCAGGTAGTGTTCTGCTTTTTCGGATAACGGTTTGTCCAGGAAGTTTTTATATAATTCCTGAATATACGGGTTTTCATAGGAAACACGGAGTTTGGAACGTTTGTCCAGATCTTTCAGATAATTGCCGCGTTCCCAGGCCAGCTCTTCGCCTTCATGGATCGGTTGTCCTCCACCGCCGCTGCAACCGCCGGGGCAGGCCATGACTTCTACGAAATCATAGTGTGCCGAACCGTTTTTAATGGCTTCTACCAGATCCCGGGCACAGCCTAATCCGCTTGTGACGGCAATGCGTACGGTTACACCGGCAACGGTGATTTCCGTTTCACGCCAGCGGTCCAGCCATTTCCACTGGATGAAATTATCCGGATCGGGCGGATTCTTTCCGGTCAGCATGTAGTAGGCATTGCGGACCGCCGCTTCCATTACGCCGCCGGTAGTACCGAAGATAACGGCGCCGCCGGTTCCTTCACCCAGAGGCTTATCGAAAGGTTCGGGTTTCAGTTTGGCAACGTCAACGTTGGCGGCTTTTAACATGCGGACAAGTTCCCGGGTCGTGATAACATAATCGGTATCTTTGATGCCGGGTTCACTGTTTACTTCCGGTACGTCAGCTTCGTATTTCTTGGCTACGCAGGGCATGACAGCCACACAGACGATTTTTTCCGGCGCAACGTCGAGCAGTTTGGCGTAGTAACTCTTTGCGATGGCACTGAACATGGACATTGGCGACTTGGAAGTGGACATGTAATGAACCATTTCCGGATATTCTTTCTTTAAGAACCGGATCCAGCCGGGGCAGCAGGAAGTGAACATGGGAACAGGATACTTGCCTGCATGGGTCAGGTGTTCGATTAATTCGGCGCTTTCTTCCATTATAGTTAAGTCAGCGGAGAAGTTGGTGTCAAACACGTAATCAAAGCCTAAATGCCGCAGGGCTGCTGCCAGTTTTTCCGGAGTAGCCATTTCCCTGGGAACGTTTGCTTCTTCGGCCCAGGCGGTACGTACGGCGGGTGCCGGCTGTACGATGACAATTTTTTCCGGATCCGATATGGCGTTCCAGATTTTTTCCGTGTCGTCCCGGGCGCTTAATGCGGCAACCGGGCAATGGGTGATGCACTGTCCGCAGAGGGTGCAGGTATTCTGTACCATGCCAACGCGGGTGCGTTTACCGGTATTAACCAGATCCCAGACATGCATGTTCTGCACCTGGTCACAGACCTGGATGCAGCGCATGCATTTTACGCATTTTGTTTCGTCCCGGTTCAGCGGGAAGTTATTATTCCAGACTTCCTGTTTGAGTTTTTTGGGATAACTCTCAACATTTACGCCCAGCTGTGCCGCAACTTTCTGCAACTGGCAGTTGCCGTTTCTGGGGCAGGAGGGGCAATTGCAGTTATGTTGGGATAAAATCAGTTCAACATTTAAGCGGCGGGCCATCCGCACTTTGGCAGAGCGGGTGGAAATTTCCATGCCTTCCTTAACTTTTGTGTTGCAGGAAGAAACCAGGCGCTGCTGGCCCTTTACTTCTACCAGGCATAAACGGCAGGCGCCGATTTCATTCAGGCCTTCCAGATAGCATAAAGTGGGAATTGAAAAACCATTTTCACGGGCTGCCTG
>JAFSOW010000090.1 GCA_017443165.1 Acidaminococcaceae bacterium
CGGTGGTGAAGTGGTATCTTTCCGGCGAGGCGCTGGAACCGGAAGAACTGCCGGCGGACAGCAAAGTCTTCGCCAGACTGCTGGAAGGTTTTCTCGCCTGCAACGACGCGAAATATTCCGAAGAGACCGGCGAGGAGATCGGCGATCCCACGGAAACTGCGTTCATCAAGTACGCGAAAGATAAAAAGCTGGGCTATTACGATATCATGCGGGGGATCACCCGCTTTGATGAGATTCCTTTTGATTCCGGCCGGAAGATGATGACCACTCTGGACCGGGTGGAACGGGACGGCGAAATCAAAAATATTTCCTACACGAAGGGCGCCATTGATTCCGTCATCGTCCGCTGCGACCGCATTCTGGATGAGGACGGCATACGGGAAATCACTAACGAGGACGTGGTCCTTGCCACCCAGGCGGCGGACATCATGAGTTCCGAAGCGCTCCGGGTGCTGGCTCTGGCTTACCGGGAAGGGGATAGCGTTCCTCAGGAAAAGGATATGATCTTCGTAGGGCTGGGCGCCATGATTGACCCGCCCAAGGAAGGCGTGAAGGAAACCGTGGACGAATGTCATCACGCGGGCATCGACGTGGCCATGATCACGGGCGACCATAAGATCACGGCCTTTGCCATTGCCAAGGAGCTGGATATCGCCACGGATATTTCCCAGAGCATTTCCGGCGCGGAGATCGACGAGATGGATCCCGCCGAGTTTAAGAAGAATGTGCTGGATTACCGCGTCTTCGCCCGGGTATCGCCGGAGAACAAGGTGCAGATTGTGCAGGCTTTCCAGTCCCACGGCAAGATTTGTTCCATGACCGGCGACGGCGTCAATGACGCGCCTTCCCTGAAAGCGGCGGACATCGGCGTGGCCATGGGCATCGGCGGTACGGAAGTGGCCAAGGACGCGGCGGAGATGATCCTGGTAGACGATAATTTCATCACCATTAAGAACGCGGTGATGGAAGGCCGGAACCTGTTCAACAATATTAAGAAATCAGTCGTGTATCTGCTGCGGTCCAACTTCGGCGAAGTGGTGCTGATGGCGTCGGCCATCTTTGCGGGCCTGTCGTCGCCCCTTTCCACGATTCAGATTTTGTGGGTGAACCTGCTGACGGATACGGCGCCTTCACTGGCTCTGGGCATGGACGTGGGTTCGGATGCCGTCATGAATGAAAAGCCCAGGGACGTAAAGGCCGGCATTTTGAACCGGAGCGATTACCTGAATATCGTGATCCAGGGCCTGATCAGCGGCGGCGTGACGCTGCTGGCCTTCCTGCTTCCCGTGATCATGCAGTACGGGACGGGCAACATCCTGGCGAATCTGGAAGGAAACGAAGAACTCCTGAAACTGTGCCGGACGTATTGCTTCAGCACCCTGGCCATCAACGAGATGCTGATGGCGTACGTCTGCAAGACCAAGGGCAGCCTGGCCTTTGCCACGAAAGAATCCTGGAACAACAAGGCCCTGAATATCATCACGGCCGTGGGCATTCTGCTGCAGATCGGCATCCTGGTGGTTCCCCCCATGCGCACCCTGCTGAAGCTGGCGCCTGTGGGAACGGTTGACATTGCGCTGATCCTCTTCATCGCGGTGGCCGGCGTCCTGATCAACGCGGCGATTACCCTGGCGAAAGAGCGGCTCGATATTAAGCGGGAGAGGAATCTGTAAGGGATGTTCCCGGGGAAATAAGTTCATCGTAGTTTCAGTAAATAATGCAACAGCCGTGGTTTTTCTGCGGCTGTTTTGTTATAATGAATTAAAAATGTGACTGTATATAGCAGATGGGTTGATGGCGCCGGCGGAAGCTGACGGCTTCGACCTGTGGTTAGCAAAGGAAGATATGAATCATGAGATTAAGCACCTATGAAATCATCCTGCCGCTGGTCGGTACGGATGAAAAACCGATGGAGGGATACGCGCTGCTGGTGAACGGCCTGTACGGCGCCATGGATGTAGTACCGGAGGAAGACGCGGACAGGCTGCAGGCAGGAGATTTTGCCGGATTGTCCGCCGCGTTGCGGGAACGGCTTATGCTGCGCGGACACATTACCCGCAAAGACGAAGCGGGCGAACTGGCGGACCTGAAACTTTTTTCACGCATCTACAAGAACGTCCAGGGCCGCATGGTTGTAGGGCTGGTCATCATGCCCACCTACGACTGCAACTTCCGCTGCCCGTACTGCTTTGAACAGCACCGGCTGAAGAAAGGGCAGGACTGGCTCGATAACACCATGAACGATGAGATGATAGAGGCCGTCTTCGCCGCGCTGCAGGACTACAAAGCGCGGGGTTATGTGGTGAACGGCTGCACGTTCTATGGCGGGGAACCGTTCCTGGCAAAGAACATCGGCGTGGTAAAAAAGATTGCCGGCAAATGCAGGGACATGGAGCTGACCATGGGCGCCGTCACCAACGGGTACGATCTGGAAGCGTATCTGGACTTCATGGAGGAATACAAGCTGGGAAGCATACAGGTGACGGTGGACGGCACGGCGGAACTGAATGACCGCCGGCGTCTCCACAAGGACGGCCTGCCCACCTACGACCGCATCCTCCGCAATGTGGAACTGGCGCTGCAGCGGGGCGTGACGGTGCGCCTGCGGGTGAACGTGGGCAAAGAGAACCTGCACGGGATCAAAGACCTGGTCGATGACCTGAAGGCCCGGGGCTTTATCGCGAAAGAAGAAGAACGGGCAAAAGAAGAGGCGGAACTCAGGAAAACCGATCCTAAAGCGAAGACGAAGCGGGGCGTGTTCAGCTATTACTTTAAGGCGACCACCGATGACGCGCATCCCGAAAAGAATATCAGCGAGCAGGATACCATTGACGAAATGATGAAGATCGGCTTCACGGCGGAGGAAGCGGTTGCCCGCCAGAGCCAGTACAGCATGTTCTGGCACCGGATGAACGATCTCTTCAAAAAGGAAAGTTATCCGGATTTCTCCCCGTCGTATTGCGGCGCCGAGACGGGAATGCTGGTGGTGGATCCCTTCGGGAAAATCTATACCTGCTGGGACGTCGTAGGGAAAGACGACCAGGTGACGGGTTATGTCCAGCCCGGTATGAGCCGGTTCTTATGGAATTTCAATAAGGCAAAGTGGCGTACCCGCAGCGTGGATCTGATGAAAGCCTGCCAGACCTGCCCCCACGCCCTGATCTGCCGGGGCGGCTGCGCTTCCCGCTCCAGCAACGCGCATGGCGACTACTTCCGGGAGTTCTGCGGCGAGGTCAGGGAAATTTTTGCCTTCGTTGCGTCCCGTGTGGCCGGTCAGGAGTGGGAAAAACGTTGTGCCGCCGCTGCCGCGGGGGAAGCATGCATGGGTGCCTGCGCAGGCGAACTGACGCTGTCCCTGGCGGGGCCTGCCTCGCGGTTTACCGAGGCGGAACGGGAGACGATTATGTCAACAACCAGCCAGAAGGAAATATTTGATATCGTAAAAGCGACCGCCTTTTTCCCGGAACCGGCGGAAGCGGGAAAATAAATAATGGAATTTGGGGGGATCAGCTATGCCGGTTAACAAAAAAGAGATCACAAAAGAAATGATCAGGAAAGCCATGCAGTGCAAGGATGCGGATGAGCTGATGGCGCTGGCGAAAGCGAACGGCTTCGACATCACGAAAGACGAAGCCGAAGCGTACATGGCGGAGCTGGCCGATGTGGAACTGGACGATAAGCAACTGAAGAACGTAGCAGGCGGCGGGTGCTATCCGGACTGCCCCAAAGACTACTGCTTTGAAAATTAATAAGGGCTGAATGGAGGTTTTTAAGACGGCAAAAATTGAAAAGAACGAACTGACAAGTGAAATGATTGCGGCACCGGCCCTTATGATGCCCAACGGCCGAAAAGAATAGAATAATTGAAAAGCATCGGTTTTGCACAGTAAACAATGCAACAGCCGTGGACTTCAGCATCCACGGCTGTTTTGTTATAGTATGGGAAATTCATATTATCTTTAAAAGCCGTGGAATTTATTTTC
>JAFSOW010000091.1 GCA_017443165.1 Acidaminococcaceae bacterium
CAGAGGTTATACATTCTACGTATGCTGCCGAACCGGCCAGCGTGATTTATTACGCAGAGGATTCTACACGTCCTTTTATTCCGAAAGAAGCCATCAAATATAAAGGACATCACTATCATGTATTCTCCGATATCGGTAAAACCATGGAAGAAGCGCAGCAGTTTTGCGAATCCATGGGCGGTCATCTGGCAGCGGTCGGTGACGACGAAATGAATGAGCGTATGTACCGGCTGATCAATGACAGCGGCTATGATAATGAATACTTTGAAAAATTCGGGCATTACCGCATGATTCCCAACGAACCTGTTACCTATGTGAAAGCGAACCAGGAAAGCAACTTAGAAGAAGATGAAGTCTTCTACGGCTTGTATTACTGGAACTACAAAAACCTGACGGAAGACGGTACGACCGACGGCACAGGCGGGAACGCTTTTGTCTGTGAATGGGACAAATAATACAATAAGTTCAGCCGCGAAGGGCGAAAGTTCTGCGGGGTTTGCTTAGCGCTTAGCACCAAAAAACAGGTGGTTCCGGATTTTTCCGAAACCACCTGAAGAATTTTATATCCGAAAATAATTCTTTTAAACTGCTTTCATTACTTTTCCTTTTCCATGCCCCACGCGTATACGCCGTCAAGGCTGGGCAGGATATGCGGATCGAAATCCGGATCCATGCCTTCGGCGCGCTGTTTTTCATAATCGTCCAGCGCAATCTTCGCAAAGGGGAACAGACGGGAAATGGCGTACAGGTTAGTCGTAGCCAGGAACGCGATGCTGCCGAACATAGTCATGGCGACCACCGCTGCCCGGAATATATACAGCGCGGTTTTGCTCTGGGTCAGGAAGGCCAGATTGATTTCGCCGTAATAATAATTGCCCACCAGGGAACTGAAGGCGAACATCATGATCATGATGCCGATAAAGACGATGGCCCAGCTGCCTACTTCCGCTGCCAGGCAGTTCTGGATCAGTTCGATGCCGGTGACCTTGCCGCCGATTTCATACACACCGGACAGGAGTACCAGGGCGGCGGAGGCAGAACAGATCAGCAGCGTGTCCACATAAACACCGAAAGCCTGGATCAGGCCTTGCTTGACCGGATGGGTCACATAGGCGGTGGCCGCTGCGTTGGGCACGGAACCTTCACCGGCTTCGTTGGAGAACAGGCCCCGCTTGATGCCGTTCATGACACAGGCCCCGAAACCGCCGGCTACCGCTGCCTGTGGCGCAAAGGCGTTGCTTACGATTAAAGCGAACACAGAGGGGAGCTGTCCGAAATTCATAATGACGACGATCAGCGCAATCAGAAGATACGCGCCGGCCATGACCGGCACCAGCATTTCCGCCACCCTGGCCACGAAGTGGGCGCCGCCGCAGATTACGAGGGCGATCAGGATGGAAACGACTACACCTACAATCGTGCGGTCCCAGCCAAAAGCACTGTGCAGGGACAGGGTGATGGTGTTGGCCTGCAGGGAATTATAGACCAGCGCGAAGGTTGTCATTAACAGCAGGGAAAACAGTTTTGCCAGATTGGGCATGTGCAGCACATTCTGAATGTAATATGCAGGCCCCCCGTGAAAGGTCCATTTCCCCCGGGGGATTTTATAAATCTGGGCCAGGGTGCTTTCCACAAAACCGGTGGCGCTGCCTACGATGGCCACCATCCACATCCAGAAGATGGCGCCCGGCCCGCCCAGCACGATGGCAATGGCCACGCCGGCGATGTTGCCGACGCCCACGCGGCTGGCCGTACTGACGCAGAAAGCCTGGAACGAGGAGATCTGGTTCCCCATCCGTCTTGTCCCGACGCCTTCCGCCAGTAAACGGACCATATCAACTAAAAGCCGTATCTGGATAAAACCGGTACGGAACGTGAAATACAGTCCCAGTCCGATCAGCAGGACAATCAGGATGTAGGACCAGAGGATTGTGTTGACCTGGTTGATGACAGCGTTTAACGTTTCCATAATGCAACTCCCGTCTTTAAGGAACCGCTGATTAATTTGTCTGCAGGCCTGTCTGCGCTTTTGCGGATTGCTTCATTAGTAATTCCCGAAAAGCAATCAAACTCATTGAACCAGCGTTTACTTATTTAATTTTTCTCCGATAGTCACGAATCTAATAAAATTATATTACGGATAAAGGTTTAAATACAGAAAAGACCGAGCTTTATTTATTTTGAAAGGCAATTTTGAAAACAATGTATATTATGAACGGTTTTTGTGTTAAAATAAATAAATAAGTAAGTAAAACAAAGTCATCAAAAAGAAGTAACCGAAAAGAAATATGTGAAAAAATAAATATAATGCAGGTATTAAATTGATAGAGATAAAGATTCTTTCTTCAGGAGGAAAATATGCAGGAGAATCAGGCTGAACACAGCCATAAATTCAGTTTTGGGATGTTCCTTGTGGCGCTGGGTATAGTATACGGCGACATCGGCACATCCCCCATGTATGTAATGAAATCCATCGTGGAAGGGAACGGCGGAATCGAGTTTGTAGATCCGGAGTTTATCGTCGGGTCCCTGTCTCTGGTCATCTGGACCATCACGCTGCTGACGACGATCAAGCATGTGCTGATCGCGCTACGGGCCGACAACCACGGCGAAGGCGGCATCTTTGCGCTTTACAGTCTGATCCGCGACTGCGGGAAATGGCTGATCATCCCCACCATGATCGGCGGCTGTACCATGCTGGCCGACGGCGTCCTGACTCCCGCGGTGACCGTCACGACGGCAGTGGAAGGGCTGCGCAGCATCGAGGCTGTAGATAATTTTCTCGGACCCGGACAGCATATCGTTGTAGTGATTACGCTGGCGATTATCAGCCTGCTGTTTATGATCCAGCGGAGTGGGACCAGTTCCATCGGCAAGATGTTCGGCCCGGCTATGATGGTGTGGTTTTTGTTTCTTGGTATCACGGGAATCTGGATGACCCTTGGTGACCTTTCGATTCTCCGGGCGTTTAATCCGGTTTATGCCGCACAGGTACTGCTCAGTCCCGGCAACAAGGCAGGATTAATGATCCTGGGAAGCGTGTTCCTGTGTACCACCGGCGCGGAAGCCCTGTATACAGATATGGGGCATGTAGGCCGGGCGAACATCTATTTCAGCTGGCCCTTCGTTAAAATCTGCCTGATCCTGAACTATATGGGACAATGTGTCTGGATCATCCAGAACCATACTAATCCGGCCTTATGGGCCATGGAGGATTTTAACCCGTTTTATGTGATGCTTCCGGAAGCGCTGCGCCCGGTGGCGATCCTGCTGAGCGCGCTGGCTGCGATCATCGCCAGCCAGGCCCTGATCAGCGGCAGCTATACGCTGGTGCATGAGGCAGCCAACCTTGATCTTATGCCTCATTTAAACGTGCGGTACCCCTCGGACACGAAGGGCCAGATTTATATTCCGTTTGTCAACAATATCCTGTGGCTCTTCTGCGCGCTGGTAGTCCTTTACTTCCGCAGCGGGTCCCGGATGGAAAATGCCTACGGTCTGGCGATCACGATCAGTATGCTGATGATGACGGTCATGTTCTGCGTTTATATCGGGGTGATACATAAACTCCCGGTGGCAGCCTTTGTGTTCGGCTTGGTATTCTTTGCCATCGAAGGCGTGTTTTTCATCTCGAGCCTCGGGAAATTTATGGTTGGCGGCTATGTGGCCATCATCATTTCCCTGGCGGTTCTCTTTATCATGCTCGCATGGTACCGGGGGACACAGGTTGAGCAGGCGCAGAACACGTTCCTGAATATGCGGGAACATCTGTCGGCCATTAAAAACCTGCAGAACGATGAATCCATTCCGATGTGCAGCCACAATGTGGTTTATCTGGTCAAGGGGGAAGATCCGGAAAAAATCGACCGGGATATCCTGTATTCGATCCTGGATAAAGACCCGAAACGGGCCAATGCCTACTGGTTTATCAGTGTCAATACTACCAACGAGCCGTACCAGAAGCAGTATGAAGTGGAAACCTTCGGAACGGATTATATCTTCCGAATTAACCTGTATCTCGGCTATAAGGTACGGCCCAGCGTCAACATCTATCTGAGACAGGTCGTGAGCGATCTGCTGGCGTCGGGCGAATTGCCGAAACAGCACCGGCAGCATTCGATCTACGGACCTTCGGATGTAGGTTCCTTCAAGTTCTGCCTGATCCGGAAAATGATGCCCCAGGAAGGGGATATTGACGAAGTGGATAACCTGCTGATCCGTTCGAAATACACGATCCGCCGCATCGTCGGGAACCCGTTCCAGTGGTTCGGGCTGGAAACTTCCAACATCCTCATCGAATACGTGCCCCTGTTCCTGGCGCGGCGGTTGAAAGACGACCGGCTGGAACGGGTCTGAAACTTTGGCTTCCTCACAGAGCCCGGTTGCGCAGAAAAAGAACGGCAACTCATATGTAAACTCATTCAGCGCGGTTTGCAGCTACATGCAGACCGCGTTGTTTTTTCGTGCCAATTGAAAGAGTTAGAAAAAGTCGCATCCGGCGAAAAAAGCCCACATAAAAACAGCAAAAAAACGGCCGATAATAACATAGAGAGCAAAAATTAAAATCAAAAGTCGTTGTCGCCTGGGAAGCGACCACGAATTCGGTGCGTTGTGGTATAATATTATCAGAAAAGGTGAACAGACCGGATCACCTTCCGGGGATCAGTCCAGAGTAGAAATAAAAATCCCCGGATTTGAGAATTTGATCACAGATGCAGAAACGCATTTTAGTTAAAGCGCGTAAATTTATATAAACGTCCAATCAACATTGCAGTTGATTCAGGTAAGTGTTCAGTTGTTGGGAAACGGAGTAACGTATGGCATTATAAAAGAGCAATCAGGATTGCATTTTCTTTCTTTAATATTGGTTCCGGAAACGGAAAGCAATTGACCATAGAGAGTGCGCGAGAGACAAGCTCTTTGACCGCACAGCAACCTGGCCGTAATACGGTTAAGGTGCTAAAGCTTGTATGATGGGAGATTGAGAGCTCTGCCCATCATTCCGATGGGCCTTTGTATTTACAAAAGCCCGTCTGTATGATGGGCTTTCTTTTGTCCCCCAAAGTATTGAAAGGAGTGATTTGACTATGGTAGAAACTTTCACACAAATGCTGCTTCGCTTTATGGAGGAACGGAAGATCACCCGGGCCGGGTTGTATAAAGATGCCGACATAGACCGCAAACTGATTTACAAAATTCTGAAACAAAAGGACTACCAGCCAAAGAAAGGGACTGCGGTACGGCTTGCGCTGGGACTGCGGCTTTCCCTGGAAGAAACGAAAGCATTGCTGGAGGCCGCGGGATTCGCTTTGTCCCGCAGCATCCGGAAAGACTGTGTGATTTCCGATTGCATCGCCCGGAACAGGGGGACAGTATGGGAGGTGAACCGTGTGCTGAGAGCCCGTGGTCTGGGGGATATATAAAACAGTAAGGAAACGCGTCTGGACAGCGTCTCCCTGCTGTAAGATCCTTTGTCGCCCGGGAGGCGACCACTTTTTTCCGGTATGCAGTACAATGAATTTGAAAGGCGGGAACGGTTACCGCAAGGAGGTAAGGTGGAAGTGCAACAGGATTTATTACAGACAGACATGACAGACAAAACAGAAGCAGCAAGGCGTTTTCTGGAAGAAGCGCTGGCGGATTTCAGAAAAGGCAGGCTGCAGGAAGCGGCAGAAAAGATGACAGTTTCGGGCACGCTCGTGCGGGAGATGATCGGTTTCATTAAATGGGAAGAATTGAACCGCCCGGTTCAGATTACGGCCGACGCAACATTCCGGCACCGCCCCGAACGTCATGTAATGTGGTATGAGCTGAAAGAGAAATATCTGTCGGAACGGGAACACAGGAACCACTCGCTGAACACGGAAAAGACTGCCGGCGCATTGCCGGAAAAGATTCCGGAAAGAGAAACGCAGCAGGAAGATCTGTTGTCACAGGTTTGTATCGAGGAGCTGGGACTTTCGTTGCGTGCCGAAAACTGCCTGCACCGCGTCGGAATCGAAACCGTCGGGCAGCTGACGGCAAAAACGGCAGGCGAGCTGAGCATGATCCGGAACTTCGGGCAGAAATGTCTGGCGGAAGTAAGGGAAAAGCTGGCAGAGAAAAACCTGACGCTGCGTGAAGAAGAAAACAAAGAGAAGACCTGAAACTTGAAGATACCGGAAGGAAGCGGTACGAACAGCAAAGACGGTTACAGAAGCGTACAGTAAAAACAATTAATTAAATTAAGGAGAGAAAGTTATGAAATTTAAGCACCTGATCAACAAATCGAAAGAGACCCGCAGAAAGTATGAATACTACCTCGGTCTGGGCTATTCCGAGCATGCGGCCAAAGTACTGAGCGTAGTAACCTATGGTGATGAGAAGCTTGTATTTCTCGTTAAACAGCTTGGCAGGAAGAATGTGATGGAGGAGCTGTATGCCTGGCTGCAAGAGAGAAAAGAAAAGACTCCGGGAGAGGCAATAGAAGCGTTTTATGAGGAGAAGCACCCCCGCCCTGCATACGAAGAGGAGCGGAGGCTCGGATGTTCATGCGCCGGTATACGTATGCCGGGCAGCGCTCCCAGGGGCGGTGCTTCCGGAAGATTTGCGGCGAAGAAAGCAGCCCCTCCGATCGAGGTTGAGGAAAACGTAGTGATGTGCTGTGAAGCGTGTGAGGAAATTCCTTCCTGGATGGCCGATGAGGCTGACTCCGAACTCATGGAAGATTTATCCACGGATTCGTACGAACCCATTGAAGAAAAAGACGCGAAGAACGTCTTTACGGCGCCCACTTCCACGTTCCGTATGACCACCAGTAACGCATCCATGGGCATCGTCTTTAATCAGATCCGGTCTGAACGCCGTGTCAACATGGATCAGGTCCGCATTGAGGAAGTCCTCAACTATTTCGATTATGAAGCAAAAATTCCGACGGACGCAAAGTTCGCGATCACTACGGAACTGATGGAAAAGAAGGGGAACAAAAAGGTCCTCTTCATTGACGCCCAGGCCGCCCATGAGAAAAAGGAACACCAGAACATCATCCTGCTCCTGGATACGTCGGGCAGTATGTGTTCGAATGATGAAGTTACACAGGAAGCCATCGCGACAATCTTCAGCAAGCTCAGGGCAGGCGACCGCGTCAGCCTGGTTACCTACAGCTCAAAAGACCATACGTACTTTAAGGGCTTCGAGATTAAAGATGAACAGTCCAAAGAGGAACTGATGGGCATCATTCTCGGCATTGAGATTGAGGGTTGCACCTGGGGCTCTGCCGGAATTAACACGGCGTATGCCATCGGGGAGAAGTTTTACAACCCTGACTGGAACAACCAGGTGATCCTGATCACCGACGGCGACCTGAATTTCGGCATTACGGACAAGCACGGGCTGAAGGGGCTGATCGAAGAAAAGAAAAAGAGCAACCTGTTCCTGTCGGTCATCGGCACGGGCCTTTACAACTACAAGGACGACAATCTGGAAGTCCTCGCGAAACACGGCAACGGTACCTACTGCGTGGTGAACAATCTGGACGATGTGGACGAGTCCATTAACCGGCGCTTCATCGCCCTCACCAATATTGTGGCGAAGGACGTCAAGGCGCAGGTTGAGTTTAACCCGCGTTTCGTAAAATCCTACCGGCTTCTCGGCTATGAAAACCGCCAGCTGAACCACGAGGATTTTAAAAATGACGCCGTAATCTCCGAACCTTACGGCAGCGGCGGGCATGGCATCGCCCTTTACGAACTGGAGATGAACGAAGGGGAAGATCCTGCGGTTACTACGGATCTGAAATACCAGAAGCCCGTGCTGACGGATTCTGACGAACTGGGTTCCGTGTCCATCCGTTATAAAGAGCCGCTGAACGATAAAAGTTCCGAAATCGGGACGGCAGTTTACAATAAAAACCACAGCACGCAGAATGTGCAGCTGGCCTATTTGCTCTATTGTCTTTCCGAAAAACTCCGGGGCTCGGATAAACTGGACGAGTATGACGGGCAGTTCCTTGACGTTATGATCACCAGTGAATTCTACAAGAACTTCTCCGGCCCCAACAGGGAGAAACTGGAAATGCTTCTGGATGCATACAAATTCAACGCGGAACGGGAAGAAGCGGACGAAGATCTGTGATAATAACGGGAAGATGCAGCAATCGTGAAGCCGCAACTTGCGGCTTCACAAAAAGAGTATTTATATAATTTAAATGAAAACAAAAAAGAAAAATGCAAATAATAAACAATAAAACAAATAAAAAATATAAATTACAAAATAAATGCTTGACAAAATAAAAAACAATTGCTATAATTACCATAGTGAGATTCATAAAGGCACGAACAGCAATATTCCATATACATTTGGAATGTCACGGCAATGTGTCTGCGGACCGGCCCTGATACCTTGGACGGTGCCTTGTGGAATGTCACTGTATGTAAAGGCGCTAACAGCAATCATTGCCTATATCTGGCCCTGTTTTTCAGAGGAACCGGTTCGGCGTTCTCCGGAACGCTTGCAAATACGCGCCTTGTAAAAAAGTGCGGGCGGATTCCCTCCCGCACTTTTCTTTCTCAGGAACCTTTGGGGAAATGCGTTTAATCCGTGTTTCCTTTGGCTATGATGTAGAAAAATAACTTGTTCTCCAAGGAATAAACGTTTGATGTAATCAGGAGGAAAATCATGGACTTATTACACGCTATCGAAGACGCTGCCAATAAAACCCATACCGAAAACGGAGCCGTGACCCTGGAAACGACGGGGGACTGCTGCCTGGACCTGTTTGCCACAGTCGGCGCGCTGCGCCATGTGTCCGAAGAGGAAATCTGCCTGCGCTTCCAGCGCGCCTGGGCGGAAGATCGGGATATCGCCATGAAGATCCTCTTCTTCGCCCGCGACGTGCGGGGCGGGCTGGGGGAACGCCGCGCCTTCCGGGCCATCACCCGCTGGCTGGCAGACTACGCCCATACCTCCGTTGTCAAAAACATCAGCAATATCCCGGAATACGGCCGCTACGACGACCTGCTGAGCCTGCTGTCCACCTCCTGTGAAGCCGATGTGTTGCGCTTCATCGCGGCACAGTGGAAGAAAGACATGGAAGCGCTGCAGACCGGGGAACCTGTGTCCCTGCTGGGCAAATGGCTGCCCTCTGTCAACGCGTCCGGCGCAAAAACCGTCGCGCTGGCGAAAAAAGTTGCAAAGTCCCTGAAACTCCGCCCTGCGGAATACCGTAAGTCGTTAACCGCATTGCGCAAACGCATCCACATTCTGGAAAACGATCTGCGGGTAAAAGAATACAACTTCGACTACGCGAAACTTCCCTCTAAAGCCATGTACAAATACCGCGCGGCTTTCCAGCGAAACGACGGGAAGCGGTATCAGGAGTTCCTGGGCAACGTGGAAAAAGGCGAGGCGCAGATGCATACGGACAGCCTGACTCCGTACGACATTGTTGCGTCTGTGCTTGACAATTCCTCCCGCTGGAAACCGGACATCAAGGCAGCAAATAAAAATGAACGCAAAGCGCTGGACGTGACCTGGAAGGCGCTGCCGGACTACACCTGTGGGGAAAACGCGCTGGTAGTGGTGGACGGTTCCGGTTCCATGTACGGTTACGGCAACCCCGTGCCCGCAGCCGTAGCCATGTCCCTGGGCATCTACTACGCGGAACGTAACCGGGGCCAGCTCCGCAACCACTTCATCACGTTCTCCGAACGTCCGCGGTTGGTTCAGATCAAAGGAAAGGACATCGTCGACAAAGTCATGTACTGCGAAAGCTACAACGAATGTGCCAATACGGACATCGAAGCAGTCTTCCGCCTGATCCTTACCGCTGCAAAAAAACATCAGGTGCCGCAGGATGAGATGCCCACCCGCATCTACATCGTCTCAGACATGGAGTTCGACTGCTGTGCGGAAAACGCAAGCCTGACGAACTTCCAGAACATGGAGCAGATGTACCGGAAGGCCGGATACAAACTGCCGGAAGTGGTGTTCTGGAACGTAGCCAGCCGCAATCAGCAGCAGCCGGTGAAGAAAAACCAGCAGGGTGTGGCCCTGGTCAGCGGGTGCACGCCGCGTCTCTTCGAGATGCTGGCAGGGGGCAACCTGTCGCCCTACGCCTGCATGATGGACGTCCTGAACCGGGACCGGTACAAGGATATCGTAGCGTAAAAGAAACAAGGACATCGTAACAAAAACAACGCCGGCCTGGAAAAGAATCCGCAAAACTGTTCCCATTGTTTTGCTACGTTCTTTCCCTGACCGGCACTTTGTTATGCGTTGACGTATTTTTCTCACAGCCGCAGATCACACTGCGGCATTTTTAATTTTACTTCTACGCCCGCGTCAATATCTGCTGCGATTATTATTTTGCCTCTTCGCCCGCATTTATATCCGCGGCAATTTTTATTTTATTTCCACACCCGCGTTAATATCCGCGGCGATTTTATCAATGATGCGTACAGCCCGCACCGGATTGAAGACGCCGCAATGGCAGAGGCCCGCAAGCTTTTCGGCGGCCTGTTGGGAGGTCATCCGTTTCTTCGCCACTTTTTGGGCCAGGTCTTTGATCAGGTTAAAGGAAAGCATCCCGTGCCCGCACATCGTGCTGACCCGCAGCACGTCCTCGGAAGGAAGACGGTCCGTTTTGCCCCAGATGCCCATTGAATGTTCCACCGTATGGGGAGCGATGCCCGCGCCGTGACAGCAGGCTGCCGTATGGTCCGTCAGGCCGGAAACCACGATGGAAAGATCCAGGTTGGCCTCATACAGGTCTTTCAGGACTTTGGTCACCGTCGCCTCATCGGTAAACACCGCGTGGACGATGCTGTTGTCGTGGTAACTGCTGCCCACGGTTTCCATGCCCACGTTGAACTTGTTGCCTGTGCGCATATCGCCGTAGTTCACGGGATTGTATTTCATAACGATTTTCTCAAATTCGCGAAACTGGGGATGGATGCCCTTCGCGTTGACCGTTTGCGCCGCAATGGCAAAGACCACATAATCATCCTGCAAATCCGCTTCGTTGATGCCGTAGCGATGTAACGTGTGAGACATGATCTATTCCTCCTTTGCGAGCGGTTTTCCGAGTCCGACATTGGTTTTCCCGTTAGGCGACAGTTTGTAACCGGCCTTCTGGGCAACAATTTTGGCAGGGAAGCTTTCATCGCGCTCAAGCCGTCCGGCAAAATCCACGCTGAACACCGTGTCGACATCTTTCTGGACCTTGCTGATGGCGTCCAGTACCGCGCCGATATCCTTCTGGTCCACTTCGATTTCCACAATGGCGGACAAGGTTTTTTCCTGCAGGACGTCTTCCCGGAGTTTGCCGGTCGCGTCCACCATCAATGCCGTGACGGGATTATGGGGCTCAAACCCGTATTTGGCGTAAGGGGCCACCGCCATGGCAACGGTCTGCACATCTTTCAGTCTCGTGCCGGTGCCCGGCCGTCCCAGTTCGATGCAGACGCCGGCCCGCCCTCTCTTGAAGCGGCCCGTCACGTCATTTGTCTTCATTTCCTCGGTGCCGCGTCCCGGGACACCGGTCTTCGGATGGGTGATGAGGGGATTGGAAAACTGGCTGCGCAGGATGCGGGTTCCTTCCAGCTTCTGCATGTACAGGGCGTCCCGCGGGCAGACACGGGCATTCCGGCAGGCTTCACATTCCACGCATTCGTCAAGATCAATCTGGACGATGCCGTCCTTTTTCTGAATGCAGGCCATGGGGCAGTACGGAATGCACTGACCGCAGTTGACGCATTTGGTTTTGTCGATCAGCATGATGGAAATCCTCCTCTTTTATAATTATTTTTCTTATTATATCATAATTATATTGCGAAGCTTAAATTTTAGCGGGAAGATTTCCTGTGTTGTTTAATTCAGGGATAAATGACTTAAATCCTGTATCCGTACTTTCAAAAGTCAATTTCCTGACATTGCCTGCAGCGTTTTTCCAGGTCCGTACAAATGTACATATAAATATGATAAAATTAATCTGGCAGAACAGTTAAATGCTTTAAATGAAAAAGCTATTGCAACAAAACAGTTAAATGCAATCGTAACACAGTGTCCGGCTTACCTGAAATCACAGCAATTTGTCGCCCGGGACGCGACCACAATTTTAGTAAAATCTACTATGATAATATTGGAAATAAAAACTTATAAATCAGTTTGCAGATAATAAGGAGGAACACACCATGTTAGGTGCAATTATCGGTGATATGTCCGGCTCCCGGTTTGAGTGGGACAATATAAAAACTAAAAATTTCGAACTGCTCAACGAAGAATGTTTCCCGACAGACGACAGCATCATGACGCTGGCAATTGCCAAAACGATCCTTGAATGCAACGGGGATTATGCAGCGATAGAAGAAAAAGTCATAGGGAATATGCAAATGTTAGGGCGCAGCTATCCTGATGCAGGATATGGGGCAAAATTTTACGACTGGCTTTTTGAAGAAAATCCGAAACCTTACCGCAGCTTCGGCAACGGCGCGGCCATGCGGGTAAGCCCCTGCGGTTTTGCGGCCGGAACGATGGAAGAGGCCATCGCTTTAGCAAAGGCGGTCACCAAAGTCACCCACAACCACCGTGAAGGAATGAAAGCGGCCGAGGCGGTGACGGTGGCGATCTTTATGGCGAGAAGCGGCAAAAAACTGGCCGAAATCAGGGAACATATCGAAAAAACCTACTATAAGATAGATTTTACTTTGGACCAGATCCGCCCGACCTATACGTTTGACGTAACCTGTCAGGGAAGCGTTCCCCAGGCCTTCGAAGCCTTTTTCGAATCCACCGGTTTTGAAGATGCCATCCGCAACGCCGTTTCCATCGGCGGGGACAGCGATACCATTGCGGCCATTACGGGCAGCATGGCCGAAGCGTATTACGGCATACCGTCCGGAATCCGGGAACGGGCGCTGGCGTTTTTGGACGACAACCTTCTCATAATTGCGGAAAAATTTGAAAAGAGATTCGGGCAGAAAACAGAGATTTAATTTGAGACATAATCAATAATCAGAAAATGAAAAACCCTCTTTTGAAATTTTGAAATAATCCTTTCAGCGGAGGAATACAATGTCAGCGTTAAAGAAAAAAGATTTGTTTGTCAAGGAACTGAAGATAAACTGGGACGCCATTGCGCCCGGCAGTTATCTGCGAAGCATTAAAACCATTGCCGGCATAGATCGCCTGGCGTTTCATTCCCCTATCACGTTCTTCGTGGGGGAAAACGGCACTGGCAAGTCTACATTATTGGAAGCGATGGCAGTGGCGTACGGGTTCAACCCGGAGGGGGGGACTGTCAATTACAGCTTTTCTACCTACGATTCCCACAGCGAGTTGTGGGATGCGGTCACCCTGTCCAAAAGTTTTAAGAAAGTACACTGCGGTTACTTCCTCCGGGCGGAGAGTTTTTATAATGTGGCCACAAAAGAAGACGAGTACGGAAAAATGCCGGGCGGTGTTCCCTTAAACCTGCATAAAAAATCCCACGGTGAAAGTTTTCTTACCATAATAAACGAATATTTTAAAGCGGACGGCCTCTTCTTTCTCGATGAACCGGAAGCGGCCCTGTCGCCTCAGCGCCAGATGACCCTGCTCCTGAAAATCGCGGAAAGCGTCAGAGAAAATTCGCAGTTTTTTATCGTGACCCATTCGCCGGTATTGCTGACGCTGCCCGGGGCGGAAATTTTAAGCTTTGACAACGGACGCCTGCACAAAATCGAATATGAAGACACGGAAAGCTACCGCATATCGGAGATG